>JANPIJ010000151.1:0-9232 GCA_031424955.1 Ferruginibacter sp.
GGAAACAATAATATTTGAAAAGTTCCCAAGATTTGAAAGTCTTTGCCGCATACTATCGGCAGAATTATTGGCAAAAAATCAGGCTGAGTTTGATGAGTTTAAAATTTCTTCCCCGGAAATACGCTATCTGAATTTATTAAAATCAAGGCCTGATTTGGTGCAGCGGGTGCCGCAGTATCAATTAGCAAGCTATCTCGGAATAACTGCACAATCGCTCAGCAGGCTCCGAAGCAGGATGGTAGTAAACAGCAAAAATCTGGTATAAAGTCACCCTCATTGCTTCACAATGCCATCTAAAAGTATAATACCAGGGACGCCCTAAAGACATAATCTTACATAGCTGTTTCGATAGGAGCAGTGATTGAAATTTAGTTAGTATCGTTATTTATCTCAATGCTAAAAGGGCGGTGATAAACTGAAACCAGGCCACCGGTAAAGTAAATGGTGATGCTCGCCCAGTTGACGCATCAAAACACCAACAGTAAATACGAGAATCAATGAGTCAACTCTTATTTCAGCAAATAGAGACGATCATTCAGATTAAGGATAAGGAGTTTGATTATAATTTTTCACATTTCAGTAAAAAGAAATTTAAAAAACATCAGTTTGTAATCCAGGAAGGCGAAAATGTACCAAACGATTATTTTATATTGAATGGTTGCTTAAAATCATACTTCACAGACATCAATGGTAAAGAGCATATTTTGCAATTTGGTATGCAAGATTGGTGGTTTACAGATTACCAGGCATATTACAATCAAACAAAGGCAACGATAAATATTGACTGCATTGAAAACAGCGAATTGCTTTGCTTATCTTTTGAAAATAGAGAAAACCCTGTGCCGAAGTGCACAAAATGGACCACTTTTTTAGGAAGAAAACAAATAAATATAATGTTGCTTTGCAACAACGCATACTATCTTTATTGAGCAATAGCGCAAAAGAAAAATATGACAATTTACTGCAATTGTATCCCCGGCTTTTTTAAAGAGTTCCTAAACAACTCATTGCTTCCTACTTGGGTGTAACGTCTGCTAAACTGGTGCACTTTTCAACCGCTATACTGGTGCATAATTCAACCGCTACATACACCAGGACTGCATATAGTGATTATGAATTTAAAAGGATGGCTAAGTGGTATTCATCATCATTGTTCAGAAAGATTTACTGATGGCTATTTGAATGAATTCTTTTTTCGGTTTAACAGAAGAAATTTTTTAACCAGCATTTGGCATAAGTTGATTGAGCGATTTGTAACAAGCCATCCCTACAACTAAAAAGCCAAAGCGCTCTAAATGAGCAATCCTATTGAATAGTATAGAAATTTATATGGCGTTCACCTGTGAAATTGCGTGTTTAACTTCAGATAAATTTCTTATCCGGTAGTCTTGGGAAATAGAAATATATTAATGGATTACCTTTAACCGTTAAAAAATCAGAAGTCGCAGATAATATAAAAGCGGTACAATTAGATTGTCTGCATCAATTTCTCCACTAATAAGTTTAACAAATACCGGGGTCTTAATTGAAATAAGAAAAGTAACCCGATTTATTTATGTTTGTTGCAACTACTATATGTTGTACAACCATGCATATTTATTAACATTGGAAGCGTATTTTGGATGCCGGAAATACCCTTTAATTAGTATCGATTTTTAGTACAGTTCACCAACTACCCTCATCAGTGACTACTCTTACCTACAAGTGAAATTGCACCGGCAAGTTGTTCAGGTACGAATATCTTTCGTAAAAGGCATCGTTTTATTTTGGATTTCAAAACTTAACGGACAACTTTTAAACTTACAGGATTGAACGCTTTGCGAATTAAGCACCGCAGAATAAAAATTGAGTGTTTGGAATTTGTGTATTGACTGCGTTTACAGGAGGATTCATAGTCGTTGAGTCTTAGTATTTGTCCAATAATTGTTTTGTTGAGTAGTTGAGTTTATCAATTTTTACATTTATCATTTCTTACTTGGTCGTAATGCTGTTGGTTTTAAAGACCAGTTGAATAATTCAACATAACAGAGAAAGCACCTTGCATTTTAGCCAATTTTTGGCAATCTTTAAAATGCATTATATCAGTTTCTGGAGAGCCTGGTGACATCGGAGTTCGGAGAGGCACGATGAAAAAGGTGTCGACAAATTTAAAATCAATTAATTCAAGAATTAGCTAACTACTAAGCTACTTCACCACCAGTTCTTTGAAAACAAACGTATGGAATTCTTTTCTGTATCGCGACTAGTTGACTCTGTTTTATCAATTTTGGAATCCTTTTCAATAAAAAACTGCATCTGATAGAGATGCAGTTTTCTTGATAATAACGCCGTAGCGCCTGTAGGAATGGACAGCCTGATTATACCAGAATCTGAATAGTAAAATAGTTACAAAAGGAAAGCTGCCTGATTGCGGGCCAACGCTCGGATATAGGGGGTGGTATTTTAGAAATAGCTTACATACCGGCCAGACTTTGAAATTTATGTTTAAAAAAGTTGGGATTGGGAAGATGCAGGATTGGGAATCTATTTTGGGTAATCAAGTAACGATTTATTTTGCAAATGCTTCATTAAAAAAGAATGCGGCAAAGACTAAGGGGGTGTGATTTTGAATATTACTGGCAAGGTAATCAGTAGCCAAATGAAAACAGTGATGTAAACATTCAATCTTATTTACAAGCCAAGCACTTTATTCCTGGCAATCAGGCAGGCACCAATTACGCCAGCTTTTTCACCAAGCCTGGAAAGTTTTAATTGCGTGTCGGTATTTACCAGGCTTAACGAATACTTGTTGATCGCACTTCGTATTGGCAAACGAAGGTAGTCGCCGGTTTCAGAAAGTGTTCCACCCAGGATCAATAATTCGGGGTTGAAGATATTGATGAGCATGGCTATCCCTTTGCCAATTTTTTCTCCGATTTCGGCAAGCAGTTCAATAGATAAAATATCTTCATTTTTTGCCGCTGATATGATATCCGGCAAGGTAATGTCATTCAGGTCCTTTTTCTTTTTCATTACCGAGGAAGTAGAACCCTGGCTGATCCTTTCTTTAAACTTTCTTATCAATGCCAAACCAGAGCCTTCTGTTTCAAGACACCCTTTTTTTCCACAGTGACATAATATTTCGTTGTCAAAAATCGGTACATGTCCAAACTCACCACCAAAGCCCGACTTGCCGTAATATAGTTTTCCGTCAATCAAAATCCCCAGCCCAATGCCATAATCAATATTTACAAACAGTACATTACGGGCATCCTTCGTATCTCCACTGCAAAATTCACCGTATGCCATCGCACGGGAATCGTTTTCTATAAAAGTTTGAATCCCTATTTCATTTTGTATCATAGCCGACAATGGCTCCTCACCAAAGTGAAAATAACTGTAGCTATATCCCGTAGTGTTGTTAATACGACCTGATAGATTTATTCCTATGCCTAATATTTTTTCCTTCACAGAAGGCGGATTGAGTTCATTAATGAATTCTTTGATTATTACCAATAATGCCTGTAAGGACTCTGGCGTATTTTCCAGCTTAAAAGGTACCTTTTCTTTAGAGGTAACCTGGTGCTTTTTAAAATCAAGCAAACCCAGGTTTACATAATAGCGCTTTACATCCACTCCGGCAAAAAAGCATGCATCAGAAACGAGTCCATATACACTTGCCTTTCGTCCCCCGGTTGAATCAAATTTTCCATTATCCTTTATCAGGCCATCATCTATCAAATCGTTTACCAGGCTTGTAATTTTGGGCACACTGATGTTCAATTCTCTGCTCAACTCCGTTATTGTGGTTTTGCCAACCTGGTCAAGTTGATTAATAATCAATCGCTTCAGTGATTTGTTTTTATACACCACACCCGATGTATTATCGTCGCTAAAAATTGCAAACAGATGCCGGCTGGTCATTATGACTGGTTATTTTAAAAAGATTAAGTTAACAAGCTAAGCTACAGATATTTTAACTAATCAATAAGACGGCCACTACTAAATAAATATATTTATTAAGTTTTGTAATTAAATAATATAATTTACTATATTTATCAAAAATTTTGCAATTCATTAATAATAAACCTTCATTAACATGCTTTCTAACCAGGTGGTTTCTTTAGTTTACACAGATATCCGAAAGTATAGTTCATTATATAAAAACGAACTGATTAATAATATTCTGCCGTTTTGGATGGATCATAGCAGGGACGAAAAAAGCGGTGGCTATTTTACCTGCATTGACAGATGGGGAAAAATTTACGATAAAGATAAATTTATGTGGTTGCAGGGCAGGGAGGTATGGTGCTTTGCCTATATGTATCATCATGTATCCAAAAATGAAGATTGGCTGAAAATGGCTTTACATGGTGCCGGTTTTATGGAACGTTTTGGTCGTGATACAGATGGTAACTGGTATTTTTCTGTAACGGAGGATGGCAGGCCTTTAATTCAACCCTATAATATTTTCAGTGATTGCTTTGCCACAATGGCTTTTGCAGCATTGGATAAAGCCTTGCCCAATGACCGGTACAAACAGATAGCTGTTGATACTTTCGAAAATATTATTCAACGGCAACATAACTGGAAGGGTACCTATAGTAAGGTATACCCCGGCACAAGAAATTTGAAAAATTTTGCATTGCCCATGATCTTGTGCAATCTCTCATTGGAACTGGAACACATCATTGGAACCGAAAGGGTCAATAGCTTTATACCTGCCGTCATTCATGAAGTAATGGATGTTTTTTACCAACCCCACCTGGGCCTGATATTGGAAAATGTGAATGAAGACGGCAGTTTCTCCGATAGTTTTGAAGGCCGCTTACTCAACCCCGGCCATGCCATAGAAGCGATGTGGTTTATCATGGATTTGGGCAACCGGTTAAATGATACCGCCCTGGTTGAAAAAGCCTGTCAAATTATGCTGAATACGCTTGAATTTGGTTGGGATAAAAAATATGAAGGGATCTTCTATTTTTTAGATGTAAAGGGCACACCTCCCCAGCAATTGGAATGGGATCAAAAATTATGGTGGGTGCATGTGGAGGCACTGGTGGCCCTGGCTAAAGGATATGCTTATACGAAGAATGAAAAATGTTTGGAATGGTTCCATAAAATTCATCAATACACCTGGGAAAATTTTAAAGATAAAGAATACGGCGAATGGTTTGGTTATTTAAACCGGCGCGGGGAAGTGCTGCTGGATTTAAAAGGCGGCAAATGGAAAGGATGCTTTCATATTCCGCGGGCATTGTACCAGGTTTGGAAAACTTTTGAATCAATTTAATTCTGTCGTCTTTTTGAAAATCTGCTATATGTATCGATACCTGTTTACGCTGCTTTTATCTGTGAATTTTTTGCCTGTATTTGCGCAACAGCAAATGCATACTGGTGTATTGGTTATTGGTGGAGGAACGGGCGGAACTGCTGCCGGTTTACAAAGTGCCAGGATGGGTGTTCGCACAATCATTGCAGAACCCTCCGTATGGTTGGGTGGTATGTTCTCTTCAGCAGGAGTGCCGGCATTTGATGGAAATCACCATATGCCCTCGGGGATTTGGGCAGAATTCAGGCAACAGGTATATAAGGTTTACGGAGGTGCTGACCGTGTTGCAACTGGATGGGTAAGCAATACTTTGTTTGAGCCTCATGTGGGCGATAGTATTTTAAAAACAATGGTAGCAGCAACGCCGGAACTAAAGGTTTTATATGGACTTGAATTTAAGAGCGTCATTAAAAGCCGGTTGCAAATAAAAGGGGCTGTTTTTTATAACCGGGTTACGAAATCAACGGTTACGATTTATGCCAGCCAGGTAATTGATGCTACAGAGTTGGGAGATGCGATGGCCAATGCCGGGATCCCTTTTGATGTAGGTATGGAAGCAAATAGCATTACAGGCGAAAATGTAAATATCCCTGCATCCAATAACATTATCCAGGATATTACCTATGCTGCCATATTGCAGGATTACGGACCGGCAGCCGATTGCACCCTGGTTAAGCAACCTGGTTACAACCCCATAGAGTTCGATGGTTGCTGCAATGAATTTTGCAGCGATCCCTCCAAATTAACGTCCAATGTTACTGCTAAGAAGATGCTCGAATATGGAAAACTGCCCAATGGTAAATACATGATTAACTGGCCGGGCAAGGGAAATGATATTTACCTGAACGTTATTTCGATGAGCCCGGAGCAACGGGAAAAAGAACTTCAAAAAGCAAAAGATAAAACGCTGCGGTTCATTTATTTTCTGCAAACACAATTCGGGTTTAAAAATTTGGGATTGGCAAATAATGAATTTCCTACCACCGATCGCTTACCCATTATTCCATATCACCGGGAAGGCAGGAGATTAAAAGGGATGGCCCGTTTTACCCTTCTGAATATTGCCGATCCGTTCAATGACAAATCACCTTTATACCGCACCGGAATTTCTGTAGGAGATTATCCCATTGATCATCATCACCGGGAAAACCCGGGTGCCCCGCAGCACCTGGGTTTTTACCCGATTCCATCATTCAATGTACCGTTGGGTGCACTAATACCAAAGCAATACACCGGAATGATCATCGCCGAAAAGGCCATCAGTGTCAGCAATGTGGTAAATGGCACTACCAGACTGCAACCCTGTGTAATGCTTACCGGCCAGGCCGCCGGGGCATTGGCGGCACTTGCTGTGCAGCAGCAAAAAAATGCATCCCGGGTAGCGGTAAGAGAAGTGCAGAAGGCGTTGTTAAAATCCAAAGCCTACATCATGCCTTATTATGATGTGCCACCAACCCATCCGTTCTTTACGGATATTCAAAAAATTGGCGCCACAGGAATTCTTAAAGGAACAGGCCAGCCCAATGCATGGGCTAACCGCACCTGGTTTTATCCGGATTCAACCATCGGCGCTGCAACATTTGCAAAAGATATAAATGAATATACCGGTTTAGTCTTTTCATCAAAAAATCAAATAGTCACTTTGGGGGATATCATCCGGTATATCAGCATTTATAAACAAAAAAAGAAGAAGCCGGGTGTTTCTATGGAAAATGTTGTAAAAAAATGGGCAGCACTTGAATTGAAAAATTTTGAAATGAACAGAAGTGCAAAACGTTTTGAAATAGCTGTATTGTTAAACAAATGGCTCAATCCTTTTGATGCGCTACCCATCAATCACCAGGGAAAATTAATAACATCCAAAACAAAATAAACACATATTCAGCTACAATTTTTTAATCATCAAAACATTCATTATGAGAAAGACAATCTGCCTGCTGCTTATACTTCTTACAACCATGTTGGGAGTAAAAGCTCAGGACATCAAGGTAACAGGAACCGTTACCGAATCTGCCACGGGCAAACCGCTCGAATCTGCCTCTGTTACCATTAAAGGAAAGGGCAAAGGAGTAGCCACCAATGTCAATGGCGTTTTCTCCATTACCGTTCCCAAAGGTGAAACACTTGTGGTGAGCAGTGTTGGATATAACGGAAAAGAAGTTAATGCGGATAATGCTGTGGTAAATGTATCATTGGATAAATCGGATAATAATTTAGCCGATGTGGTAGTGGTAGGTTATGGAACCCAAAAACGGGCCAATTTATCCGGATCAGTAGTTCAATTGACTAATGCGTCGCTCATCAAACGACAAGTATCCAGCGCCACGCAGGTGTTACAAGGGCTTGCGCCCGGAGTAACTGTACAACAGCAATCGGGTAAGCCCGGTGCAGACGGTGCGTCTATCAGGATACGGGGCGAAGGTTCCATCTTAGGTAACAGCAATCCACTGATTGTTATTGATGGATTACAAATGCCTACAGGAACCGGGCAGGATGCATTGAATAATATTGATCCGAATGTTATTGAAAGTGTAACTGTTTTAAAAGATGCCGCTTCTACCGCTATCTATGGCAACAGGGCCAGTGCGGGTGTGATATTAGTAAAAACAAAAAGAGCAAATAGCAAAGGGCTGCAGGTAAGTTATAACAATTTTTTTTCGAAGCAAAGCTTTACAGCATTGCCAAAACGGGTTGGGGCAATTGAACACATGGAATTAAGCAACATCGCTTATCTGAACCAATTTCCTACTGGTACCGCCCTGCCGTTTAGTATTGCACAGATTAATAAATACAAGAGTACGCCTGCCAACAATTTTGATGTAATAGATACTGATTGGGAGAATGAGCTACTAACCAATAGTGGACTTATGCAAAATCATAATGTGCAACTGATGTCTGGTGGCGAGCGGGTGAATATTTTTTCTTCGTTTACCTTCTTTGATCAAAAGGGGCTGATACAAAATAACAGTTTTAAAAAGTACGATATCCGTTTCAATCCAGAGTTTAAGTTAAGTGACAAGTTAACCTTAAGCGGTGTCTTGGGCTTGACCAATAACACTACTATCAACCCATCTACAGGTTCTGCTGAATTCATTATTCGCCAGGCAATTGGTTTACCGGCAATAGGTGGAGGAAGATATGGAGATGGATTGTTTGGAACAGCGGCACAATCAAATAACAGGAACCCGATAGCAATGGCAGAAGCCACGGGCACTTCTAATACGTCAGGCAATACCTTGCTTACCAGGTTGGCATTAAACTACAAGCCTGTAAAAGGATTGGAATTGGAGGCATCCTGGGGCCGTGAAAAAAGAAACCCCTATACAAAGACATTCCAAAAAAACGCTGACATTTATACGCCCAACATAGTGACCGGGAATTACGATAAAACGTCTGTTTGGCCCGGTGTTACCAGGCTTAATGAAACATGGAGAAACGATGTGTACCAGGTGTATTCCGGGCAGGCCAATTATGCCTTTAAAGTAAAAAGTGACCACTCCTTTAAGGTATTGGCCGGGGCACAACAGGAGTTAACTACCCAATATTTTTTTGGGGCTTCCCGTGAAGGCTTTATCAACCCAACGCAACCTTATCTTAACCTGGGATCCTCCAATATTCAAAATAATGCCGGTGCCAATGAGCTGGCTTTAGTGGGTTTCTTCGGGCGGCTAAACTATGGCTTCAGGGATAAATATTTATTTGAAGTAAATGCCAGAAGAGATGGCTCGAGCCGTTTTTCCCAGGCAAGGGATAAGCAGTGGGGAAATTTTGGTTCCGCATCTGCAGCATGGGTTTTCTCTAAAGAAAAATTCTTCAGTGATATTTCCAAATACATAAAGTTTGGTAAGCTTAGAGGTTCTTTTGGTGGCAATGGTAATCAAAATATTGGGTCTAATTATGTTTTTGATGCATTTTACCAAC
>JANPIJ010000152.1:0-18604 GCA_031424955.1 Ferruginibacter sp.
GGTTTTGGTATCACTCTTTGCACGTGGTACACTCATCTTAATCACGTTGGGATTGGCCAGTGTTGATATCATTAAAAAGAACATCAATAATATAAATAAAATATCATTGAGCGGACCGGTATCCACTTCATCATGGCTTTCTCTTAATTTATTTCTTCTAAGGCTCATATCATTAATTAAAAATTAAGAATTAAAAATTAATTTAAGACAGTATGAATTTGGAAATATTCATCATTCTTAATTCATCATTTTTAATTTATTTATGCGGTTCCTGTAAAATATCAATAAAATCGCTGCTGGCGGATTCCATCCTGTTGGCCGTTCGGTTAATTTGTGTATCAAGGAAACTATAACCCAGGTAAGCCAACATACCGATGATCAAGCCGCTGGCACTGGTTATTAATTTAATATACATCGCATCTGCAATCTGGCTTACAGATGGATTACTGATGGTTGCAAATTCTTTCAACAATAACACCAACCCAACGATGGTACCTACAAAACCAAACAACGGTGCGATACGGGATATAACAGAAAGTATCGACAGGTTCTTTTCCATCTTGTACATTTCCAGTTTACCTACATTGTCCATGCTCTTTTCTATGGCATCAATGGGTTTGCCAATCCGCTGAATGCCTTTATCAATCATTCTTGCAACCGGGTTATCCGTATTTTTCGCAAGGCTTCTTGCGGCAGTTACGTTACCGGTAATAATATGGTCACGAATGATCCGCATAAAGTTTTCGTCAATTTTGGAAGCCTTTTTTACCGCAAGCAATCTTTCAATAAAAAAGAAAACAGCCAGCGAAAAAAGAATACCCAGCGGTATCATAAGCGGGCCTCCCTTGCTTAGTAAGCTCCAAACGGACTCTACCTTTGCTGCGGAATTTGCGGAAGTGGCAAGTGAATCTACCTGTAATAAAATATCAAACATGGATGAATTGATTTAGGGCAAAAGTAATTGTTTCTTTCATCATACGATTATTGTACCAACAATATTGCAATTTGGTTGTGTAAACGCAAAGGCCATTACTTTACCATGTAAAAAATTGTTAAAGTAAATTATGAATATGGGATACGTTTTACCCTATAGCAATGAGGGCACTTAAAACAACCATACTCAAACACGATAATATACATAAGCTATAATCATCTGGCATTAAGCAGTTCATAAAATGAAAGCCACATTTACTGCTGTAGCAGAAAGGAATGGCCAGTGAGCATAAAAAAACGACGCAAAAAATTGCGTCGTCAATTGTCATTAAATATGAAAGTAATTAATTTAAAATGGTAAATCATCTGCTACCACAGGAGCAGCAACGGGTTGCGGAGCATTTGCTACCGGCGCAGTATACGATGAGCCTGAAGAACTGCTACCCGGATTCTGGCCGGTGTTTTCGCCACCAATACCTCCAACCAATTGAAGGCTTTGAACCCGCATACGCAATGTTGCAGCAGCCTGGTTATCTTTATTCATGTACGCATCTGCTTCAGGTGAACCTTCTGCATAAACTGTTTTGCCCTTTGTAAGATATTGTGATACGGCGGTTTTATCCGTCCAGTAAGCGCACTCCACCCACGTGGTTCTTTCTTTTTGATTACCCTGGGCATCTTTAAAACGCTCTGTATGTGCCACGCTGAAATTAATAACTGTTTTTCCGTTTACGTCCTTCACGATGCAATCTTTACCAAGATTGCCGATGATTTGTAACTTGATCATAATTGTGTGTTTTTAATGTTAATCGATGTATCTGAGTTTGAAAATTATGAAAATTTACCATTGGGCTTTTATGTTTTTTCGCACAAATAATACAGTTCCCATTCTGCATTATTAATATATTGAGGAGCTTCTAAATATTAAACCAAAAATACGCCTGCCAATCTCCCGGCGCTAAATCCAACACTACTACCGGCAAAAAAAGCGACTAATTCATTTTCTTCTTTAGGGTAGTAACCTGGCTCTGCAAATTATTAACCATACTTGCCAGCGAATTCATATCCCAGCGTTGCTGGGCGCTTACCTTGCTGATCACCATCTGCGCCTGCCACAGTTCTACCACATCTTCTGCATTTACCTGGTATGGCTGGTACTGCGGGTTATCGCTTACCAATGTGAGTTTATTTTTTGCCCGGTTACTCTTTACAATCCTTTTGTACACGATCCCTTCATTCCTGCTTACCACAATGTATGCCTGGTCATTCTTTACGTCTTCGGTATTGTCAATCTTCTCTCCCACTATGATACTTCCGCTTGGGGTAGGCATCATGCTATCTCCAATTATTTCGAATGCCCGGTAGTTGCCACCTGCGAGCATTGGCAAAGTAAATGTGTTCAACTCGTCTATAAATTCACTGTCGGCATAGCCAGCCAGGTAACCTGCAGCAGCTTTTACCGGCACAAAATGAATGAGATTTCTTTCGGCACTCATCATTTTTTGCTGCCGGCGTTTTGCCAGGAAACTATTGCCCGTATTGCTGATATCTTTTAGCAACAATTCATCGAGGCTTAGCTTAAAAATATCACCTACAATTTCAAGTACTTCAAGGCGGGGGTCTGCCCTTTCCTCTTCATAGGCGCCAATAAGGGAACGCTTAATCCCCAATTTAGCTGCAAATTCTTCCTGTGTCCATCCACGAAGTTTTCGTAAATATTTAAGGTTTTGTCCTGCTTGTGACATAACGTAACTAATTTGATTAGCACAAATATACTAACATTTTTAGCTAAACCAAATTTTTTAAACTATTTTTTTTGAATCGTCAATTTTTGTTTTTGAGGCAGCATAACAAATTTTTAAATGAGAATGGGTTAGCCCTTATTTTTGTACAAAATAATTGACATGCAAATTGTACTGGTATTACACAATCTATTACGCTGGGCCGTTTTATTGTTTGGCCTGTGGACATTGCTGAATGCTTTGACCGGAGTTTTTGGAAAACGGTCCTATACCGCAGGAGACAACAGGAGTAATTTATTCTTCATGATCAGTTGCGATATCCAATTGTTGCTGGGTTTGATTCTATATTTTTCCAATGCCTGGTTTGACCGGTTGAAAGACCTTGGAAACAATATGAAAGATCCCTACAACCGTTTCTTTACCATGGAGCACATGAGCCTGATGATTGTTGCCTGGATACTGGTACACGTAGGAAGGGCTTCTGTAAAAAGAGCCGGTACGGATGCTGCCAAACATAAGCGCATGCTGATATTTTTTGGAATAGCCATCGTATTGATATTGGTTTCCATCCCCTGGCCATTCAGGGAGATAATCGGCAAACCCTATTTCAGGTGGCTTAATTAACAGCACCTCGTTTTGACACCTTAAATTAATAACCCAATGGCAAAATCAACTGCATTACCCACCATATTAATTACCAATGACGATGGTATTACAGCACCGGGTATACGCAATTTAGTAGAAGCGGTGAAAGATCTTGGTAAGGTAGTGGTGGTAGCACCCGATAAACCACAAAGTGGCATGGGGCATGCTATTACCATTGGCCATCCACTGAGGATGAATAAGATTGATATGTTTGAAGGCGTTGAATCCTGGCAAACAAGCGGTACCCCGGTAGACTGTGTAAAACTGGCGGTAGACAAGGTATTGCACCGAAAACCAGATCTGTGCCTGAGTGGTATCAATCACGGCGCCAATCATTCTATCAACGTAATTTATAGTGGCACCATGAGTGCTGCGATGGAAGCCTCCATAGAAAGCATTCCCAGTATTGGGTTCTCGTTACTGAATTATAGCTACGAAGCAGATTTTGAACCAGCAAGATATTATGTAAAAAAGATTGTGAGCAGCCTGTTACAAAAAAAAATGGACAAACACCTGTTGCTGAATGTAAATATCCCATCTGCACCCATGGAATTAATAAAGGGTATAAAAGTGTGCAGGCAGGCTTACGCCAAATACCAGGAAGATTTTATGCAACGCAAAGATCCGCAGGGTAAAAAATATTATTGGCTCACCGGTGCATTCGTAAATTTTGATAAAGGAAAAGATACCGATGTATGGGCGCTGGACAATAACTATGTTAGCGTAGTTCCGGTTCAGTTTGATTTAACCAATTATAAACTGAAGCTGGAATTGGAAAAAAACTGGAAAATAAAATGATATTTAAAAAAGATAATTTCTGGTTTGGTACCGTGTTGGGTTTAATAGGCCCTGTAATTGGTTTTGCTCTTTTTAAACTGATTAAATACAGCCGGTTTTCATTAAAGGAAATGTACCAGTGGATGACCATGAATCATAACCTGATTACCGCCTGGATAAGCGTTTCCCTTTTTGCCAATGCCCTTTTATTTACTTTATATGTAAACGCCAGGATTGATAAAACGGCAAAGGGAATTTTTATGATAACGGTGATGTATGCCATTACTGCTTTGCTTATCAAATTTTTTGGTTAATACGCTAATTTATAAATATGCAAGCCCAGCCCTGGTTTAAAGATTGGTTTAATTCCCCTTACTATCACCAGCTTTATTTTAAACGGGATCATGCAGAAGCAGCCGCTTTTATTGATAAACTGATTGCATATTTACAACCTCCGTTAAATGCCCGTGTACTGGATGTGGCCTGCGGAAAAGGAAGGCATTCCATCCACCTGGCACAAAAAGGGTTTGATGTAACCGGCATTGACCTGAGCGAGGACAGTATCGAAGAAGCACTGAAATCTGAAACTGATCACCTTCATTTTTACCGGCACGATATGCGCCTGCCCTTCTGGATCAATTATTTCGATTATGCGTTTAACTTCTTCACCAGCTTTGGATATTTTAAAACAGCCAGGGAACATGACAATGCCATCCGCACCATTGCCCAATCGCTTAAAAGCAATGGATGTTTTGTATTGGATTACCTGAATGTACATTACGCGGAAGATCACCTGGTACACCAGTTTGACAAAGAGATTGACGGCGTAAATTACTTTATCACCAAGTGGTTTGATGAAACCCATTTTTTCAAGAAAATAGTAGTGGAAGATGAAGCGATGGAAGAGCCCCTGGTCTACACCGAAAAAGTGGCTAAGTTTTCATTGGGTGATTTTACAGAAATGTTTGCCTACCAGGGTTTACAGATACAGGAAGTATTTGGTGATTATAATTTCGCCAATTATGATGTGAGGAAATCGCCGAGGTTGATTGTGGTGGCGCGGAAAAATTAGACGGTTACAGTATGCCGGGGCTTCATCATGCTAAGCCTGGTTTATTCAGTCGATAAACCTCTGGCAGGCATTCAAATTAGTAAAGGAAATAATAGGACGATTAAATAACAGTTAAATGTCCCACACGCAAACGCCAGTCGCATTTTTTTACTCCTCCCCAGACAGGGAAGCAGCATTGAACAACATCCTTTTCCTCCTGCTGATTATAATACTTTCCCCGTTGTTTAGCAGCAAGGTTCTTGAATGAGTACCCCTCACTTTCTCTACAAATATTTTATTAACAAGATGGCTGCGATGTACCCTCGCAAACATTTCAACCGGAAGTGTATCTTCAAACCAGTGCAATACTTTAGCCACGGTAATTTTCTTTCCATTCGCAAAATGAATCCGGCTGTAGTTGCTTACCGCCTCCACCCGGACGATTTCTTCAACCGGTACTACAAGGCCTTCATTTATGCCAGGTATCTTAAATAGGATCATAGCTAAAATTTACTGTTTCAGTGATGAAAAATACACGCTCAGAATAAGGGAGAAGAGCGCATGTAAATTCAATTTGCAAAAGGTTAATGTGCCAACGAGGAATGGTTTAAACGGATACCTCCCGGATGACACTTCAAAATTAATGTTGCACTGCTTTTTATGAATTTGTTATTGAGTAACGTTAATATTTAAACCACTCATTAATGTTAATTTTTTTCCGGCTACCAACGTGAATTTTGTACTACAGGATAAGCTTTGCGCCCGGTTTAACACACATTCCCCGTTAACCGCAGGATCAATGACAATTTCATCAAGGCCCATCAAAGTTTGGGGGGGAATTGAATTATTAAGCCAGTTGGAAGGGACATCCCAATTCCCGTTTCCGATAAATCTATAAATAACCGGTACCGCAACGGCAGTGACCACACCTCCCTGTATATATGGTAATGGAGTGCCTTCATTTAATAATATATCCTGGAAACTCAGCGTGCTTATATAACCTGCAACAGCACTTGGCCCTGGTACCCCTTTTATTTTAAAAATAACAGAATTGCCGGGTATCGTGGTTACACCTGCCATGGCAAATTGAATATAATTGCTACCCAATGAACTGCTTACCGAAAAGGAAGCAGCAGGGGTTCCGGTAGTAATAATTTCCGTCAATGAAAATAAGGAGGGATTGGAGGTATATATTCTCCCCTGCAATGAATATATACCCTGCCCGGTTGGTAATGCGGTTATTTGTACAGGTATTTCAATGGCCGAACCCAGCACAACCTTTGCGCAGGAAAATTTAAGATTGGTATCAAATAGTTGAAAAACACCTGAAGTGGTGGTAGCGCTATTGGCATCTGTAACCGTTAACGTTACCTGGCCGGATCGCTTCACTTTCAGATACCGGTTAGCGGTTATACTTGCCAGGCTGGTATCTGAAACAGACCACACATAAGGAGCAGTAGCATTGGCGCCATTTACGGTAAGCAGTAAACTATCACCATACACCAATTGACCGCTATTTGGACTGAGTGTAATACCCGGAGGTGCCGGATAATTAACACTGCCGTTTTTTGTGATGGGCAATAAATCCTGGTTCAGGTAACTGTTTTGAAAACTGAACCCTGAGTAACTACCCGATGGATTGGATAATTTACATTTGATCCAGAACAAAACGCCGGCGCCCGATACGATGGACGAACTTGCAAAAGACAATTGAATAGTGCCGGGGACAGATAAATTAATAATTGGCGTGGCAACAGTTGCCAATAGAGAACTAGCTGTTTCTATTTGTATTTCAGTTACCGCAGCTTGACTATAGGCAATATTAAAAGTTCCGGAAAGTATGTCTAAGCCCGTTAACCCGGACACGGTCACAGGTATTTTTATATACGTGTTATACAATCCGGTGGTATCAGGTATGGAAAGCCTGTAGCCCCTGATTTCAACAGGGCCGGAATACCCGATATATCCATTGGCATCAACCGTTTTAACATCGGTAAAACCAACATCGGTTGTTGACAGTAACCCCGTGGCCGTAATATTAGAAACGGAATTATTGGTTGTACTCCAGGTGTAGGGAACTGCGCCACCGGATGCGCTGAATTGTTGGGTTTCTCCTTTAAGAATAATCGTACTACCGGGACTAACATAAATTGAGGGAAGGGCGATACCATTTACCAAACAACTATTTTGGAAAACCAATGCCGGGTCGCCTTCATTTAGATAATTTTTATCTGCACCGGTATTCGTTACATTGGTGCCTCCGGCCTGCAATATTTTAAACCGTAAAAAAATAAAATTGCCCAGCCCGGTCAGTGGTGTAGTTCCTGCTCCTGCAATGGTAATAATGCCTGGTGATGAAATATTTACAGTCGGCGTACCAAAGGCCTCCGCAATCGTTCCGGTAGTTACTACCCCCTGTGTTGCCAGGTAAGATGCATTGAAGGAAAACTGAAGTGAATAGGATATTACGCCCCTTCCGCTAAAAGTAGTTGTAGCTCTTACAGGAATATCAATAAATGAATTCACCAGCCTGGAAGTATCCCTGAACTGAAAGTTAATATCCTGCGAAAAACCAGTTAAAGCAACGGTAGTACCAAAGCCAAAAAACAGGATAAGCTTTAATAATTTGTTCATGGTAAGGTCTTTCTGTTAAGTGTTAGTATTGTTTAAAAAACGGGTAACAGCAGGATGTTGAAGATCCTGCTGTTACTGACCATTTAATTACCTGGCAATGATGATTTTTTCGGAAAATACCTTGTTCCCAGATTGGATGGAAAGAATATACAATCCGGATGGCAATTGACTGGTATGCAGCTTTATGATAACCGCTTTACCATCATTATTCAGGTTTGGAATGGATTGTTGCATCAATTTTTTTCCGGCAACATCTGTTACCATGATAATGAAAGGATTGGATAACTTACTGTTTTCAATGGTCACCGTAAGATCTTTTATCGCAGGAACCGGCGATACCCTGATATTATTTTGAAGGGCATTGGTTACGATAGCCGGAATTGCCAACACTTTAATGCTACCGCTTTTTGCCAATGCTGTCAAGTCTTTTTCATTGCCCTGGTATTTGGCAAATACCAGCGGAATAGTCAATCCCGTGGGCGCATCCTTTTTGATTTTCAAATGCAGGTATGCAATGGTAGCATCTCCGTTTAAAGGGGAAGTGCCTGCCATCGATATCAGCAGGGTACCTGCAACCGGGCTGTTGAAAGCACCATTCATTCCGGTGTTTTCAAACCGTAGCGTGTCCAACTCCAGGTAGGTGCTGTCGAACGTTATCCTGGCGAAAGAGCCAAACAAGTTGTTTACCTGGCTTAGGTTTACCGGAACGATTACGGTTGCTCCCTGTGCACCTGACTGGTGACCAATTGAAACAGTAGCCCTGGTTACATCAACAGGCCTGTAATAAGCTTCTGAAGGAAACCCATTGATAAGCCCCACTGAATATTGAAGAATATAGGAAGCGTCCAAAGCTGAAAGACTATTATTACCACTTACATCACCCACCGATTGCTGCGTAGGAGTAAGGCTAATTGTGCTTACCAGAAATTGTAAAATCTGCGAAGCATCATAAGCCTGCACTAATCCATTTTGAGATACATCACCTGCAATGGGCACATTTGGGCCGGTTGTTCTGTAAGGAAGATAATCTACTGCATTGGACACTTTTGACCCGGTACCGCCAAAATTTGTTGCATGGGTAGGCCCAGTATTTTTACCCCACCAGTTGTTTTCCGCATTTATGATAAACGACTGGTTTACATTATTCACTCCGAAGTTAGTAACGTTGTAAAAATCACAGAAATTAATAAGAGGATTGGACGACCCGCTTGCTGAAATTGCGTCATACAGATTGCCAAAGGATGTCTTCTTAATATCAGGACTGGCGTTTGTTGCTGTAATACCGGTATATGTGTAGCGTATAAAACAGTTGGATAATTTACATAACGGGTCTAAGGATACATCATTAAATACAATGCCGGACCAGTCGTAAAAAAAGGGTGTAGTAGCTGTACTGTCGCTATTCATATCCCCGCCGTAAAAATCATCCCGGTAACTGGTGAATATGATATTGCTGTCCGCCCTCAAACCCCCGATAGCATTCAATCCCTTATTAACATTTAAGGTACCGCCCTGCCATTTGGTAACTACCCCTGGTGCAATGGTTAAAGTGGCAGTAGTGCCTACCGTAAAACCAGTAAACACATAAGGGATATTTGTATAGCCGCCAAAATTACGCTTGGGTAAGTTAATATCCTGGCTCAGTGTTTCATTTAATACCCCAATGCCTTTCCAGGTAGTACCGGAAATGATATTATTTAAAGTGGAGGATGGGTAGGTTAAAATGGAAGTTAATATGGGGGTGTTCACTAAATCAACAAAACTATTGGTATTTACAGTTGGCGCTGCTGTACCTGATAAATAAACCCCATTCGTATTCATTGAAAAAGTGCAATTGGTGATTGTTGGGGAAGAAGATAAACAATAGATACCAGACTGGGCATATCGAAAAATAGCATAGTTAATATTGCTGTTATCATCAGCAATGTCCCCAAAGTTCAGAGACGAACTATGCCCATAAGCTGAGGTGCCTATGGTAGGTAATGTAGCCGAACCGTTTGTCTCAGTATCGGCCGGATTGCCATATTGGTCATCCTGGATGGAAGTAATAACTACCGGGTTAGCGGATGTACCACTGATATTTAACCGGCCCAAAACACTAAATCTGTGTTGCTGATAATAGAGATTATTATTGTTTCCTTTGAATACCATACCTGCGGGAATGGTAATGGTGGTGCCACCATTAATCGTTTGAAGGCCATCTAAAATATATGTGACATTGGCATAGCCTGCAAAATTCCGTACCGGAAAGGTTCCCGTTTGGGAATAGGTCGCAGTAGGAATAAGTATCCCCATTACCGCTATGTTATTGGCGGTAATTGTTCCAAATGTTGGGTTGGCAAACATATCCATCCGAACAGGGGCCTGTAAGTTTTGTAGCGAAACATTCTGAAATACAGGATTGGCAGTTCCATAAACGCCTAACCCTGTATTCCCAAAAAGAATACTCACATTATTGATGTTACCACCTGAATTTTTAAATACAATACATTCGTCAGATGAAGCGCCGGCAAACCTTATTTCTGCAAATTCAATCTTATTCACCGTATCATCTGAAGGGTCTTCAAATTTAATTCCATACCAGCTTACGGTAGGCGCTGTTGCGTTGCCGTTGTTATTGGAATCCCCGCCTGCGGAATCATCTGCCACTGCCGTAAAAATTACTTTATTGCCTACGGTTCCATTTACCACCAACGCACCATTTACAATAATTTGATAATAACCATAAATAAAAAATTTAATCACTACCCCTGCGGAAATGGTAAGCGTGGCACCGGAATTAACAGTTAAATTTTTATTGATTACGTAAGCGATATTTGAAATGCCCGCTACACTTCTCGTAACCAATGTTGCATTCGCATTAATATTATTGTCGTTTATTAAAATAGCAGAGTAGCCCATGGAAGTAAATGTGATATTGCTGAAAGACGGGTTACTCAACAGCGACATACTTATTGGAAAAAAAGTTCCGTTCTGGAAATTCACATTCGAAATTGAAGGCGATCCGTTACCATATATACCGATGCCTTCTACCGATGCGGATAAATTACTTAACAACACCTGGTCAATTACAGGATTGGCGCTTTCAATCCCAATAACTCCGGTGGTAGTATTCGCATACGGTTTGGAATAAGAACCTCCTCCATAATAACTCTTAAGGTAAGATAGCTTGCAATAACTGTCATCTGAGCTAGGACTAAAATATATACCCGGGCCTTCTCCTGAAGTGGCGGCTGTTCCGTTGCCATCCCCGTTTGTATCACCCGGGTTACCTACATTATCATCCTTTATGGAAGAAAAAATGACCGGGTTGGCTAACGTACCGTCCGTTTTAAAGCCGCCGTTCACAGTAAATCCATAATACAGATTTTTTATTACCACCCCCGCTTCAATATTGACGTTGGCACCAGTAGCAACAATCAGGTGATTTCTTAACACATAAGTAATGTTGGTATAACCGGCAAAGTTTTTTTGCCGGATCGTACCCGATACTGATAATTCCGTAGAACTAAACCCTACCCCAACCAGCCCCAATGCCTTATTGCTAACGTTGGTTAATATATTGCCGGTGAGCGTAGGATTAGCTGCGGCAGACAAGGTAACAGCAAAAGCAAGATTGGTAAATTGGTTATCCTGTATGGTGGGAGTAGCCCCGTAAAAACAGTTGATGCCATCTTTTACGTCTTTTATTTCACTGTTTTGTACGGTGCCGGAAGCATTGATAAAATTGAAACTGGCGCCGGAGAATTCGTATGAGATATAATCGTTATGCCCTCCGGCATACCTGATTTTGCAATAATTAAAAATGGATCCGGTACTTCCCGGTAACATGCTGATACTGCCGAAGTCGCCGACAGCCGGAGAAGTAACACTACCATCTTTATTAGTATCAAATGGATTACCGTAATTATCGTCCCTTACGGAAGTAAATACAATGGGATTGGCCAGGCTTCCATTGGCGATAATGGTGCCCGACACCTGGAAATTAGTATTGTAACCGGGCCGGGTTTTAATCACAACGCCAGCTTCAATGGTTAATGTAAAACCTGCCGGTACAATGGTGCTACCAAGCATCACATACGTAACATTGGGTATAGAAGTAACCGATCGGATTTTTACAGTTCCGCTGGCAGTAAGTGTACCACCGTATAGCCCAATTGCATCGTATTGATTATCTGAAAAGGAAAAACTATTATTGGTAAAAGTAGGATTGGATTCAAATGACATCGCAATAGGAGTGACGGTACTGGAACCAAATGTATTGGTAGTTACCACCGGGTTGGATGAATTCAGCATACTAAACCCGTAATAATTAATGCTAAAATCACACAGGTCAACGGTTGGGCTGGCATTGTTGGTTTCAACACCATTGACAGCATACCTGATTTTAACTCTTCTTAAGGCACAAATGGCATCATTACTCGTATTATTGAATTTAATCCCGGTCCAGTTACTTTGAGCCGGGGCAGAAGCACCTGCGTCTTCATTGCTGTCTCCTCCCCAGTTATCATCTTTATACGAGGTAAAATAGATGGCCTTTCCCACTGAAGCATTCGCTACCAGTATCCCATCTACCGCCAGGCCGGTTCCATTCTGGAACTTGATGATATTACTGTCGGCAACAGATAAAGTAGCTCCGCTGGCTACCGTAAATCCCTGAAGAAAGACATAAGGCACATTCGTTGTTGGTAAATTAAATGTACCCGAACTTAAACTGCCGAAGTTGATTTTTATAGTTGGATGCGCATTTACCAACAGGCTGGTTGTTCCGGAGATATTCAGAACAGATGCACTGTTGATTGACAGGGGATTTGAGCAATTGGTAATATTCGTATTTGCCAGTGTTAAGCTTCCTCCTGTCAACGTAATTCCACTGTTTGCAGCGCCCATATTATTGATCAAACTGTTATTTGAAAAATTAGCCGTTCCGCCATTTATTGCAATACTTACATTGGAAGTGGAAAGAGTGGAATTATTTATATTGGCCGTTGCAGATGTAGTAAGAGATAAAGGGGCTCCCGAAAACCTGGTAACCGTAGAACCAGTAAGATTTAAAGTATAATTCGCGTTTACATATAAATACGCAGCATAGTTAAATGTACAACCGGTAATGGTGGAGGTACTGACTGTGGAACCATTACCAAAGGTAACATTGGCCCAGCTACCGTTTACCGGTACGGCATCATTGGAAGTAAATATAGCACTGGTGGCGGCTAACGTGCCGTATACCGTAAATGCAATGCCCGAGTTAAACCGAAGTTCCACACCTGCTGGAACGGTAAGTGTTACACCGGCATTCACAGTAAGATTTGATGTTACAATGTAAGGGCTGTTGACCAGGGTTAAAGTTGTATTGGAAGCAATGACACCTCCAATATTAATTGAAAACGCAGCGAAAGGAGCCAGCAAACACGTTAAAAAAGTAAGCAGTAAATTTGTTCTCATGTTTAAATCATTAAAGAAGGTTAAAAAAGCAATCACTATATTTTAAAAGAAACGTAGGACGGTATTAGACTATTTGCAAAACAAAACGGACGCTAACAACACTATATAAATGCGCTATAAACCTTCGATGTTAAGAAGGAAACAGGTGGATTGATTGGGGAAAATATTAATTACTTACTCTTTCTGCAATCTATAGTACAGGTCTAAAAGAGTTTCTTTTAATAAACTAATATTTCATACGTAAGCAAAAGCTAATATATGCTTTAAAATCAAATACCAATTTTCTATTTTCTTTCAGCACGAATTACAAATGCAATTTAGATGTTGACATTGAATTGAAAAATACCTATAACTAGGTATTTTTAATAAATAACAAAGAAGTATACACGAAAATGATTATTCAATCTTGAAATTAGGTGTGAATAGCAAATCAGGCGATCCCGTGTGTAAGGAATAAAGGAAGCGTATCCGGCGGTCAACTATAATCACCCTCGTGAAAACGCCAAGATTGAGATGTATTTATGAAACTATCAGCTAACCAAGGGGAACTGAATATCACTGTAATGATACAAGCCGGGCATACCAATCTAGAAAGAGTGAAAAATTATTTTATAGCATTGATAAGATACAAACGCATCGAAAGCAAACCAGGCAGAAAGCAAACATCAAATACGCTGCAGCTTTAATGATTTGAATGATTGAAAATGAACATTGTTATTTTACCCCTACTTTCCATGATTATTCACCAACATCCATTTAGCAGTTTCGTAAATGGCGGATGTCAATTCAGATAGCCTTCGTTTTACCGAATCAGTTTCGCTGGTAGTTAAAGCAGGCAAGTTATTCCGGATGGGTAATAATTCCTCCTTGGTGATCCATAAATTTTTGCTGTAATAATAATCATTATTGACTACCCCTATCTTTCCTTCATCATGATGAATGATAAAGGCGGCATCTTCCTTATCGCCGGGTTGAAGTAAATTTCTTCCCAGTGTTTTATTGGTATAGGGCTGTAGTACCATACTGGCTATTGTTGGCAGCACGTCAATCTGCGAAACCGTCTCTTCCCTTTTTTGTGGTGTTAACAACGCAGGTGCATAAAATAATAATGGCACATGCTCATCATTCAGGCGTTGCTCTGTCCATACTTTCGGGTACACGGCACCGGCATTCCCTTCCACTCCATGATCGCCCACAAACACAAAAATGGTATTATCAAAATAGGGCGACTGCTTTGCTGTTTCCATGAATTTTTTAAAACAATAATCGGTATAGCAAAATGCATTAAACTCCTCCTGCGATTCAAAGCCATATTTTTTTAATTCATCTTCATTAATTAAACGCGGAACAAAATCCTTATCATCCGCCGGTATGGAATAAGGCCGGTGATTATCCGAAGTTTGAATAATTGTAAAGAAGGGTTTGGTTTGCTTTTTCATCACCTTATCCGCTTCCAAAAACAAATTTTTATCACTGATCCCCCACACATTTAATTTGGGTGCCGCAAATTTACCTTCCTCAAAAATCTGTACGTCGTTGATGTTATTGATGAGACCACGAAAATTATTAAAGTCGCTGCTGCCTCCAATAAAGTACATTTTATCATATCCCTCAAAGCTATTGATGATAGTATACTGGTTAAGTGATTGCAGGTTGCGGGTACTGAATTTAGATAACTGTACATCTGGTATGCCGGTAAGGGTTGCGAACACTCCCCGGGCAGTGCCAAAGGTGGGTGAAAAACAACGGTCGAAAAAAATCCCCTCTTTGGTAAGTTCATTAAAGAATGGCGTGCTGTTAAGCGGGTTGCCACTCATGGTACTTTTATACATGCTGAAACTCTCGCAAATAACCAGCACAATATTGGGTTTACTTTCCAGTGAATTACTGCCGGGGTGTATGATGCGTTCATAGGTATCGGCTGTAGTATTCTTCTTATCTAACTGCAAAAAATCACTGATCACGGTATAATGTTTCTTTGCTTTGTCTTCATTAAAAACCGGGTTGCGAAAACGCAGGGTTGTAAAAAAATTTTGTAGCGGATTCAGCGCCAGGTAACTTTTAAAATTATCGTTTAGTTTAAAAGCGTCCCGCCAGCGAAGAGGGGTAAAGGACAAAAAACCAAAAACAAACCAGGCCAGTAAAAAAATGGCTGCGGTATGCCAGATACGCCGGTACGAAAACTTATGTACATTAATATTTCGTTCTTCCACACTTACATGGGTGCGCCTGAATATCCAGGTCATCATTGCAACAGCACCTAATAGACCTGCAAATATCCAAACCATCGGGTAACTTTGCCAAAGCATTTCAAAAGATATTTTAGCGTCTTCCGCAAAGTTCAAAGCGCTTGCATTTAAGCGGGTACTCACGTAAGCAAAATGGCCAAAATCGGCTCCAAAGAAAAACAACAAAAGTAGTGTTAACACCGCAAGGTAAATCGCCCAGCCTTTTTTACATCGTTCTGAGTAAAAAGGTGAAAACCTCGGAAATAAAGAAATGCAGGCAATGGGCAACAGCACAATTGCTATCCAACGCAGATCGTATTGCAAACCCAGCCAGAAAGAGGAAAACAATGAGGAAGTTTCTATATTGACCGGCTTGAAAAAAATCAAGGTAGCGATACGAAAAGTACTAAAAATGGACAGGTAGATAATAAATAATTTTATGATCCATTGAATTGTTTTGGGAAATTTCCACCTGATTAGCATGACTATTAAAGTTTTCCTTTAGCATTAAAAAGATATAAAAGTAACACTGTTATTCGGATATGCCCCCATCCCCTGAAGGGCCGTTCTCCGCGACTCTTTTTTTGCCACGGCTTCCCAGGCAGCGAAGGCGCTACAGATAGTTCATTTTTTTCCCCAATCCCCCGGGATGGCTTCAAACTGGTTAACCTTCACCACCCTCTACATTGCCTCCATTAACCGGTTGATAATCCGCACGAATTACCTTAATCAGAAATAAAAATATTATCACTTAATTTTACTGAATCATTTTATCTATTTAGCATCAAATATTTTGTTCAACCTATGTTGACTACTTTACAAAACTGGGACAGGTGGTTGTTTACTAAAATCAATCACGACTGGACAAATGGTTTCCTAGACTATATTTTCCCATTAGGCAGGGAAGCTATCACCTGGGTGCCGCTCTATATTTTCTTACTGATATTTATACTGATAAATTTTGGACAAAAGGCCTGGCCATGGATCATTGGTTTACTCGTCACTGTTTCACTTACCGACCAGGTAAGCAGTCATATTTTTAAACCAATGGTTAACAGGCTGAGGCCTTGCCACGATTTATTGCTCGCAGACGATATCCGGCTGCTTTTGAATTATTGCTCCGACAGCAGAAGTTTTACATCATCGCATGCTGCCAATCATTTCGGACTTGCCTTTTTTATTTACTATACGCTAAAACCATACTTTAAAAACTGGAGTTATTTGTTCTTTGTTTGGGCTGCCGCAGTAAGTTACGGGCAGGTATATATTGGTGTGCATTACCCGACAGATGTAATTTGTGGTGGTATTCTGGGAAGTATTATTGGCTATTTTACTTCCTGGCTTTTTAATAAAAGATTTGGATTTGCTGCAATTGATCACTCGTCTAACAGCATTGTGAGTGTATGAAAAAGCAGGTACTATTACAAATATTAATTGTCTGCATATTCACTTACCTGTTAGGCATTTTTTTCGTTCCGCTGATGGATATTGATGCTGCTCAGTACGCCTCCATGAGCAGGGAAATGTTATTACACGGCAACTACCTTCAACTATACGATCTGGGAAATAATTACCTGGATAAGCCGCCTATGATTTTCTGGTTATCTGCTCTATCGATGTATGTGTTTGGCATTCATGACTGGGCCTATCGCTTGCCCTCCTTCCTTTTTTCCCTACTGGCCATTTATAGTACTTACCGCCTTGCTTTATTATTTTATAAGAAAGAGATCGCCTTGTTAAGTGCGTTGGTATTGGCATCCTGCCAGGCCATGTTTTTAATAAATCATGATGTAAGAACAGATACCATGCTGATGGGGTGGGTAGCCTGCAGCATCTGGCAACTGGCAGAATGGTATCAATTTAACAGGTGGAAAAACCTGGTATGGGCTGCCATTACTATTGCCGGTGGTATGATGACGAAAGGCCCGCTGGCGCTGATGATCCCCGTATTCGCATTTGCACCTCATTTCATACTCAGAAGAACATGGAAGGAGTTTCTAAAATGGCAGTACATCCCCATGTTGATTATTATTGCGTTGCTGCTGGTTCCGATGAGTATTGGATTGTATCAACAATACGACCTGCAGCCGGGTAAAATGATATTAGGTAAAACAATCGATTCCGGTTTGCGCTTTTATTACTGGACGCAGAGCTTTGGCCGCATCACCGGTGAAAATTCATTGAGGGAAAATGGGTCTATTCTCTTCTTATTACAAAATATGCTTTGGAGTTTTTTGCCCTGGATACTGTTGTTTTTATTGGGCCTTTTTTCAGCTATAAAAAATGTGATTCAACAAAAATTTTTATTGACCAATAAACAGGAAGCGATTACATTGTCCGGTTTTTTGGTTACTTACCTGGCATTGGGAAGCAGCCAGGTACAATTGCCACATTATATATTTGTAGTACTGCCGCTTGCAGCAATCATTACTGCGAATTTTATATACCGTTTTCTCACTGGTAGCAAATGGAGCAACTGGCGCAAACCACTGGTTGTAATACATGCCATTATTTTTATCTTACTATGGATTGCATTGCTGGCCTTAATTTTTATACCATTTAAAAACATTCCGATATATGCCGGCATTATTGCGGGCTGCTGTTTCGCGTTTTTTATCTTACTGGTGTTTGCCAAAAGTATCTCGTTTCCCAAACTCTTAGCCATCTGTTTTTTTACATCCATCGGTTTAAATATCTTTCTTAATACCACTTTTTATCCTGCCTTGTTACAGTACCAGGCCGGCAATATCGCTGCACAGTATATCAATGAAAATAAATTACCTAAAGACAACGTTTTCATTTATGGAAATGTAGTAGAAGGAAGGAATTCCATTTACTTTTATGGTAATTATTTTTTTAAACAGATCACGGACCCAAATCAGTTATCGCCCGGCAATTATGTATTGGTTTCGCAGAAGGATTATAAAGGACTGGTTAAAATAAAACCCGTAAAAATAATTTTTACAGGCAAAGGATTTCCGGTTACCAAACTTAGTTTTAAATTTATTAATCCCGCTACAAGGGAGGGGGAGTTAATACCGTTTTATATTGTTCAGGTGAATTGAGTTTCCGGTTTCAGTTTTTGGTTTTCTGTTTACGGTTTTTTAGCCCCGGAGAGTATTTGATTAGCATAAATATCTACACCTATG
>JANPIJ010000153.1:0-16640 GCA_031424955.1 Ferruginibacter sp.
AATTTCCTTTTACTTTTATCAACGGCCTTAATCCTGCAAATACACTCTTTACATCACCGGGATGGATGTCGGTAGTCACGTAACGATTAATATGCTGGAGGATAAAATCAATTTCAGCCTGCAAGGGCCGTGGTTCCAATGAAATATTATTTACCGGTGTATCTGTTGTTCCCAATACTACCTTGTTGTGCCAGGGTACTGCAAACAAAACCCTGCCATCATCAGTTTTGGGTATCATCATCGCCTGCTTTCCCGGAAAAAACCTGGCATCTACCACAATGTGTACACCCTGCGACGGCGATACGATTGGCTTGTGGTCAGGGTTATCCTGTTGCATTACCTCGTCGGTAAAAATGCCGGTAGCATTAATCACGGATTTGCAGTTGACGGAATGCATTTTACCCGACAGCATATCCTGTAGTACTACACCGGTAATACGTTTCCCCGTTTTGGTAAGCGATGTGAGTTTGCAGTAATTGATGATGGTGGCTCCCTGTTCTGCTGCGGTTTGCGCCAGGTTAATGGCCAATCTCGAATCATCAAACTGCCCGTCCTGGTAAAGGACCCCGCCGCTCAGGTTTTCAGCTGAAATGGCCGGTATTAATTGACGGGTGGTTTTTTTATTTAATAACCTTGTTTTACCCAAACTTAATTTACCGGATAATACTTCATAAATGGTAAGGCCAATACCATAATACCATTTTTGCCACCAATGCAGGGATGGGATGATAAACGATAAATTGTGGCATACATGCGGAGCGTTTTTTAATAACAAACCTCTTTCTCTCAGCGCTTCCCTCACCATTTTGATATTACCCTGTGCAAGGTAACGAACGCCACCGTGTACCAGCTTGGTACTCCTGCCTGAAGTGCCTTTTGAAAAATCAACCTGTTCTGCCAATAAAGTTTTATATCCTCTTGAAGCCGCATCCACTGCCGCCCCCAGCCCGGTAGCGCCTCCTCCTATAATGATAATATCCCATTCCGGAACTTCATCTAACTGCGCTAACATTTTTTGCCTGTCCATCATATTGTTGATCGTCGGTGGTTGGTTGAAAGTTGATGGTTGAAAGTTGATGG
Source organism: Ferruginibacter sp. (assembly GCA_031424955.1). Classification (GTDB taxonomy): domain Bacteria; phylum Bacteroidota; class Bacteroidia; order Chitinophagales; family Chitinophagaceae; genus Ferruginibacter. Next base: position 1,081 of record JANPIJ010000153.1, read on the forward strand.
TTGATGGTTAGCTGGTGGTAAATCGGTGCAAAAAGTGAATGGTTGATTGAATCCTGCAGTCTGGTATTGTTTTTCAATTTCTTCATCAATGTACCGGAATGAGCTGCTGTTTTAAATTAAAGAATCGCCAGATTATTGGCGGCAAAAATTCTTAATTCTTAATTTTTCATTCTTAATTAACCCTATCCACTATCTCCCTCCGCCCATGCCTTGGCAGCTTTTACCGCCCGGTGCCAGTCTTTCGACATTTTGATCCTGGTATCTTCATCCATCATGGGGCTGAATTTTTTATCCACCTGCCACTGATCCTGTATGGATTCCATATTTTCCCAGTAACCAACCGCCAGCCCGGCCAGGTAAGCTGCACCCAATGCGGTAGTTTCAGTTATTACCGGCCTTACTACCATGGTATTCATAATGTCTGCCTGGAACTGCATCAGTAAATTATTAACGGTGGCGCCCCCATCTACTCTCAATTCTTTTATTGAAATATTGGAATCGGCTTCCATTGCTTTTAATACATCCATTGTTTGAAAGGCGATGCTGTCGAGGGCGGCCCGGGCGATATGTGCAGCCGTTGACCCCCTGGTTAAACCCGTAATAGTGCCCCTGGCATCCTGTATCCAGTGGGGTGCCCCGAGCCCTGCAAACGCGGGTACTACATATACGCCTTCACTACTGCTTACCTGGCAGGCCAGTGTTTCTACTTCGGCGGATGATTTAATGATACCCAGGCTATCCCTTAACCATTGTACGATTGCACCCGCGATAAAAACGCTTCCTTCCAGTGCGTAATGCGTAATGCCATTTACTTTCCACGCTACCGTGGTGAGTAAATTGTTCGTGGAAGTCACTGGCTTTTCCCCGGTGTTCATCAGCATAAAGCATCCTGTGCCATAAGTGTTTTTTACCATTCCGGGTTGCGTACACATTTGCCCGAACAAGGCGGATTGCTGGTCACCGGCCATACCGGCAATGGGAATATTATGTGCAGATAATATATTCTGCGTATATCCGTATACCTCGCTGCTGCTGCGTATTTGCGGCAACATGGCTGCAGGTATACCAAATATTTCCAGTAAATCTGCGTCCCATTCAAGCGTATGGATATTACATAACATTGTCCTGGATGCATTGGAAACATCCGTGGCATGCACTTTCCCTTTGGTTAAGTTCCATAAAAGCCAGGTATCGATGGTGCCAAAACACAATTCACCCCGGTCCGCTTTTTCCCTTGCACCCGGTACATTTTCCAATATCCATTTTACCTTGGTAGCGGAAAAATAGGCATCTATTATCAAACCTGTTTTTTGTTGTATCAACGGGTCCATGCCCTTTGCCTTTAATGCTTCACAAAAAGCGGAAGTTCTCCTGTCCTGCCATACAATTGCATTGTACACCGGCTTACCGGTAGCCCTTTCCCACACCACTACCGTTTCTCTTTGGTTGGTAATGCCCACGGCTGCTATATCTTTTACAGAGAGGCCCGCCTTGCTGATGGCTTCTGCGGCTACTCCTAATTGGGTACTCCATATTTCGCTGGGATCGTGCTCTACCCAGCCGGGTTGTGGAAAAATTTGGGTAAATTCTTTTTGCGCCATCGAAACGATTAATCCGTTCCGGTCAAATACGATGGCCCTGGAGCTGGTAGTTCCCTGGTCTAAAGCAAGAATAAATTGTTGCATGGAAGTATAAATAGGTTAATAAGCAATCGGAATTCCTGAACTGTTTTGCTAATGTAGTATTATATATTTTGTAAACTAACAGGTGCATCGATAAAATAGAGAAATTCTTTAATCCACGTATTAAAAGAAGGCAGAAAACATGGATAGGCAGCCATTCGGAATGCTACGGTGAACTGAATACCGGTAGTTATTAAATATTTTTCACAACAGATACTTTTTTAATTTTAAAATCGTTTGACTCAGTTTGATTATTATAGGAATGGTTTTTGTATAATATCCGAAATAATTTAATTCTATGAAACGAGTCATCTTTAGCACATTAATTTTATTGAGTTTTACATCTGCAAAATCTCAAAGCCTCCATCTTACTTTGTTTGGAGGAACCAGTAATTACCAGGGAGACCTGCAGCCCAAAAGATTTACCTTTCAACAGGCGAAAGCCGCTTTTGGCGTAGGTGCCCTCTATGAGATTACAGAAAAATTGTATGTAAGGGGTAATGTCACTTTTGGCAAAATAAGTGGCGATGACAAAAAAAGCCTGGTAAATGCAAGTCGTAATCTTAGTTTTTCCTCTCCTGTTACTGATGTTCACCTTGGTTTGGAATATGATCTTTTAAATTCATATCAAAGGTTTTTAACACCATTTGTTTTTGGTGGAATATCTGCTTTTCATTTTAATCCTTCCACATTAGATTCTGCCGGCCGGAAAATATTTTTGCAGCCATTGGGAACAGAAGGGCAGGGGTTTTACCAGGGTAGAACCAAATATTCCCTCACCCAAATGGCTTTACCTTTTGGTGCCGGCGTAAAATTATCATTGTCTGAAAATATACGGGTTCGCTTTGAGGTAGGCTTGCGTAAAACATTTTCTGATTATTTAGATGATGTAAGTACTACTTATGCGGACGAGGCTTCTTTGCTGGCAAATAACGGGCAACGTGCAGTTCAACTTGCATTCAGGGGGGATGAATACAAAGGAAACTCAACCGCTTATCCTGCTGCCGGTGTAAAAAGAGGTAACCCGGATAGCAAGGATTGGTATTACTTTACCGGTGTAGGCGTAAGTTTTAGGCTATCTCCAAGATTTGGTAATGGTTCAGGTAAAACCGGCTGCCCGGCGAATGTTTATTGATAGCAGATGGTTTAAGGTTTAAGGTTGATGTTTGATGGTTGATAGTTTATCGTTGATAGTTTATCGTTGATGGTTGATAGTTGAGTTCTCTAAAAGTGGTCATCATTTTACTTTATGCTGTTTCATTTAATACTTTTTTTCATTACTGATCACTCATTACTCATTATTCATTATTTATCTCTCGTCACTCATCCTTCATCATTTCAACCTTTCTCCCGTTTTAGTGTTTTACATTTGCACTGAAACTGTAAAGAATGGCATATCAATCGTTGGAAGCATGTTTGACTGATCTTGAAAAAAATGGTCAGCTTATTCGTATAAAGGAATCCGTGGATCCTTATTTGGAAATGGCGGCCATTCATTTGCGCATGTACGAGGCCGGGGGACCGGCATTATTGTTTGAAAATGTGAAGGGCAGTAAATTCAGGGCTGCTTCCAATATATTTGGCACACTGGAACGAAGCAAATTCATATTCAGGGATACGCTTGCCCTGGTTCAGCAATTGATTGCTTTAAAGAATGATCCCGTTAAAGCCCTTAAACATCCCATCAACAATTTCAGTGCAGGCCTTGCGGCTTTTAAAGCCTTGCCATTAAAAAATCCCACTAACAAACCGGCGTTATTTCAACAAATTCAGATAGCGGATATTCCCCAGATACAACATTGGCCGATGGATGGCGGTGCTTTTGTTACGCTGCCACAGGTGTACACAGAGGATATAGATCAACCCGGCATTATGAATGCCAACCTTGGAATGTATCGCATACAGCTATCCGGAAATGACTATGCGTTTAATAAAGAGATTGGGTTACACTATCAACTGCACAGGGGCATCGGGGTACATCAAACCAAGGCCAATAAAAAAGGCTTGCCGCTCAAAGTGAGTGTATTTGCAGGTGGCCCTCCCGCCCATAGTGTAAGTGCGGTGATGCCCTTACCGGAAGGCATCAGCGAAATGACATTTGCCGGTGTGTTGGGCAACAGGAGATTCCGGTACACTTATGTGGACGGTTATTGCATCAGCACCGATGCTGATTTTGTAATTACCGGCGAAGTGTACCCGGGGGAGAATAAACCAGAAGGACCTTTTGGTGATCACCTGGGGTATTACAGTTTAACGCACGACTTTCCATTGATGAAAGTACATAAGGTATTCGCAAAGCAAAATGCCATTTGGCCGTTTACCGTAGTAGGCCGGCCACCGCAGGAAGACACGAGCTTTGGACAGTTAATACATGAAATGACCGGCGGCGCCATACAGGCCGAAATACCTGGCTTAAAAGAAGTACATGCGGTGGATGCAGCCGGCGTACATCCCTTGTTGCTGGCCATTGGCAGTGAGCGGTACACGCCTTATGCACCGACAAAACAGCCGTCCGAAATATTAACCATTGCCAATCATATCCTGGGAACAGGACAATTAAGCCTCGCAAAATTTTTATTAATAACAGCCGACGAAACAAACAAACTAAGCACCACAAATATTGGGGCATTTTTTCAATATATTTTACAACGGATCAATCTTACAAGAGACATCCATTTCTATACGAATACAACCATTGATACGCTCGATTATTCAGGTGAATCGCTCAATAGCGGCAGTAAGGTAGTGTTGGCGGCTTATGGAGAAACAGTAAGAGAACTGGCAACAGATGTGCCTGACTGCATGAAAGCATTACAGCACTTTGAAAACCCGGCAGTAGTGATGCCGGGTGTAATTGCATTGCAGGCAAAATCTTTCAGTGATTATGCCGCCGCAAAAGTTGAAATGAATCAACTGGATGAGCAGTTGAAAGATTGCCTTACCGAATTGCAAACTGTTCCCCTGCTGATTATTTGTGACAATGCCGGTTTTGTAAGTGATAGCCTTCGGAATTTTTTATGGGTGGTGTTTACCCGTTGCAATCCTTCGCATGATATGCATGGCATTGATTCCTTTACTGAAAATAAACATTGGGGTTGCAGGGGCCCGTTGATTTTTGATGCCCGGATAAAGCCACATCATGCACCACCCGTTGAAGTGGACCCGGCTACAGAAAAAAAGATTGACCGGCTATTTGAAAAGGGTGGGAGCTTGTATGGTGTGATATAAATAGCCGTCATTTTGAACAGGGCTTTAAATAATTTTTAAAAGCATTTGGTAGAAAATAGTTCGGCTAAAGCCGAAAACTTGTTTGAAATCATATTCTCCCTGCCCTGAAGGGCGGGGCAATTCATCAGTAAAATTTACTTCATACCATCTGCCACTCATTACTCATCATTCATCATTCATCACTCATCATTCATTACTCATTACTCATCATTCATCCCTCATCATCACAGCCTTTTTATCACAATCTTTTCTGTGTACTCGCCCAATACATCATTAAAAAAATTTTTGGTGGCTAAATATTTAGCGGCCGGTATTTTATATTGATTTAATACAAGGCTTGCTACAGACCGAATGGTTTTTTTACTTTCATCATATTCATACGAACTGGTAAAACTGCCATATTCAAATGCTATTTTCTTTGGTTTGGGCAATGTTTCAATTGTAAATCCTTCCGGTAATTTATATATGGTAGTGTCTGTTTTTATAAAGGGGTGTTGAAAATAAAAATCCTGTGTGCGGTTTTCCGCCTTGGGTAAACTAAAGTTGCATATTTTATAAATCCGGGGATTGAGGAACATTTTTTTTCCGGCTGTAAACTCAGGAATTTTACCGATACTCATGGCCATAGTCGCCACAGCGGGTTTTTCTGTTTTATCATAATTTATTTCAAGCTCGTCCGGTAACATGTAGCCGATATAGTTAACGAGAAAGCTTTTTTGATCATCACTCTTTTGATTACCGATGTAATTTACCAGGTCATCTTTATATTCGCCGGTTGTGTTAAGTGTTACATTCACTTTACCGGATCCTTCCGTTGCCATATCAATCGTTGAACTGGAGATAAACATATTATCTGAAGCCTTACTTTTTGGAGTGGCTACCAGTTTGCCGCCATTCTCTGTAATAAGCAGTGCATTCCTGTTTTCTGTAAAATTTCCCAGCACCCCAAATTCACTAATATTACTGGTGCATTCCAGCCACACAGAATCTTTTTGTAAGGGAACGCATAATATCACATGGTTGAACTCATTGTTAGGGAAATTGGGATCCACCGGTTGCTTATTATAAGTAGCATTGATCAATGCCTGGTAGCTTTTTATGCCAACCGCATTTAAGCATGCCTGGGTATAATTGCTTAATGCCTTACAGTCCCCGTATTTCTTTTTATCCACAAAATCAGCCTCAAATGGTTTAAAGCCGCCAATGCCAAGGGCTATCAGCACATACCTGCAATTGGACTGGAGATATTTGTAAATGATACTGATTTTATCCCGCTCATTGGTTGCATTTTTAACCAGGTCCTGGAAGAACTGCTTTCTTTCACTGGTTAAATTATCGGTATTTTTAGCCAGCGAGCCATACCATTTTCCAAAATTTTCCCAGGTACTCATATCACCCGGGTATCCATCCAGTTCAAATTTATTGGGCGATACTAAAATATGCGGATACCTGCTTTCATAACTTACACTACCAGCCTCATATTCAAGAGCCGGGAGGTTTTTTACCGTCCAGGTATATTTTTTTACCTTTCCATCATCGGTTGTTGCTGGTGTAATGGCCGTATTTTTTGCCTTGTACCGCAGATCAAGATCTGATGGTACAGATGATGTATAAACAGAATTTTCAACAGACTGCTCGGGCAATTGAACCTGGTAGCGGGGATAATTGAGTAAGCCATTGAATTTTAGTTCGTAATCAACCTGTACAGTTACCGGGAATGTTGACGCCGGTATTCTAATATAATAAACCTTGCCATCCGGTACCAGGCCTTCACCGTTTGTTTGCATTGATAAATCTGATTTTTTGTATTTTTTTTGAGCAACTCCCTTGCCGTCATACAATTGAATGGAGACAGTTTCAAGGGATATGAACTGGTCGGTAAACTCATGAAACTCCAATTCATCCTTACCATTTTCATTTAAAATGGTCACTACTTTATGTACCTTATAAGTCGCCTTTTCAACCGACTTTACATCAAATGTAATCCGTTCTTCCCTAACCACTGACCAGGCATTTTTCTTCAGTTCTTCCGGTATCGCGGAAGCATCGTAGATTTTATTCTGCGCAAAACTGCTTGTCAGCATGAGTAATAAAATGATTGTTGTACAGGTCGTTTTCATAGAAGGTTTTTCTTTTTTATAATGACGGGTTCATTGAGTTTTGAAAATAATATTTTATTAAAGGCGGCAAAGGCCGTGTACTCCGCAGCAGTGTAATAAGACCGTTTGAATGCTACCGACATCCTTACATTTAATGAATTATTATCTGTGCTGATAAATCGTTTAAAGATGATACTGGTATCCGGCATGATCAATGAGATGTTTTGTGGCAGTTCTTCAAAAATAAAATTTTCAGGGATCACGTAGTTGCCATAGATGGTGTAATCCTGCTGATAGCCAAAATCAATATCGGTGCGCCTTTCGACGGCAATAAACCGGTTGTGTTCCAATTCAGAAAAAAGATTTAGTGTAAAATAATACAGTTCACCGGTATTGTTTAGCGCCATGGTATACCGTAGTTTTTTCTCCAATGGTAAACGGTCGTTTGCGAGGTTATCAACCGAGGCTTCAGTCATTTCTATTAAATTATTCCCGCTGGTTAAATTCCCCGGATTAAATTTTTCTTTATTCGCTATCCAGTTTTCGTAATGTTGTTTACGGGCATAGCCGCTACCTGTAATCAATACATCGCCTTTCATCTTTCCAAGGGTATCAATTGCACCCCTCATGGCGGTGGTCACTTTATACTTATTTACCGTGTCAACAATATCAAGCCAGCGTCCTTCCTGATCTTCCACGATAAAGCCCTTTGTATTTACAATTTTAGCAGGCATTAAATGGTATGCTGAATACCGGTCGGTGGCATCCAGTACAAAATAATTATTTTCACCGGGTACAAATGCCATTACTGTATTAAACTGGTTGATGAATGGGAGCGCTGTATTTACCAGGCCATTGTCTCTTGTACTAAACAGGATGGGCACCGCCTCAATTCCTGCATGGTTCAGCAATGAAATCAGCAGCAGGTTAATATCCGCACTGCTGCCGGTTTTATTTTGAAAGGCCGCTTTTATTCCATCATAACTATAAATGGTTTCCCTGCCGTTCCACTGAACCGTTGATTTTAAATAGTTATAAACAAACGCCATCCTCTTTTCTATGTTTTCCATTTTTTTTGCTGTGGTGATCATATCGAAAGCCAGCGTTGGTTTCCGGTTAATCTGTCCGCCAAAATCCTGGTCGGTCAGCAGCTCACTCACTACATCTTCCCAATCGGTGCGGATATTTACCACACTGCCATTTCCGTAATCAATCTCCGCCAGCTGGAAAGATAATCTTTGAAGATAATCCCTGGCCGAACTCATGTAGGGCTCATTGCGTACACCGGGCAGGTTGCGCATGGTGTAATTTTTTTGTAAAATGGTATTGTTGACCACAGCCCCCTTTAATATTAACCGCTCCGTAAATTTCGTTTCTTTTATTTCGAGCGAATCTACCGTTAAAGGCTGAATCGTAAAATGAAAGAGGAGGGGGATATTAACCTGGTACCCGCTAAACCTGGTAGGTATGCTGCTTTGAAAATACCAGTCTTTTATATCTGCCATTGATTTGCCTTGTACCAGGTATTTGTATTCTATAACACTGCCTACTTTCACCTCCGGAAAAACTACGATCATTTCACTGTACTGCTTATTAACCTGTCTTTTATAAATGGCATTTCTATTAACGATCGATTTTTTTATTTTTTTATCATCCGTCAAATTAAAGGTACAGGCATCAATGCCGGTTATTTTTTCATCATTATTTTTAGTAAAAAACGGGATGGTAAGATTGGCATAAGAAAGGCCGGATGGTTTCAATATTTTGATACGCACCCTTCGTTCAAACATTGGCGTAAATGAGTAAGGGGCGTTGATACTGCGCACATAATACATACTGCCCCAGTCAATCAGTTTGTAAGCTTCGGCACCGGGATCAAATGAACAATCTTTAAAGTCAAAATCTGACCGTTCAATTTTGCCAAATGCAGGAACTCCTTTTTGAGCGGTTGAAACATACGCTATACCAATAAACGCAAACAGCAAAAATGGTAGTTTCATAAAACGTATATACTTCCTTTAAAACCTTATTTACTTTTTCTTAAATACGATCTGCTCGTTCAGCATTTCAAAAAGTCGTTTATAAAACTCCTTGAAATATGGATATTCATCAACCGGGTACATTGGCTTGTTAATGTCCAGTTGTATTCTCAGGGAAATCTCATTTTCATTCACCTGCATTAATCTTGTAAAAATGATGCTGCTATCCGGTGTTCTCATTTTTATATTCTTAGGTAATTCATCAAACTGGTAACCCGGAGGAATGGAAAAACGTCCGGTAATAATATTTTTTTGATTGGCTCCGAAAAAAATATCTGAAAAACGATCGTCGGCAATAAAAGGATTTTTTTCGAGACCGGAGAACAGGTTGGCAGAAAAATAATGATAGTCACCTGAGGAACTTGTTTTACCGGTAAAGCTTAGATTTTGCTTTAGCGGCAATGTATCCGTTTCTTCATTTTCAAAATAAAGGCTGTCAACAGTGAAAGCTGCATTCTTTGTAGTAAAGAATGTTTCAATAAAATGTTGTTTCCCTTTTTTTAAGTCCGGCATCCTTTGGAGGCGGCTATATTCAGATGATGAAATATTGGCATTCCCCTTCATTACTCCCTTATCATCAATATCAACATTTAGAGCGGTAAGATTTGTAAACGTTTTTTTCTCGTTCCACAATGTCTTCCAGCCCCATTCAAATGTGCTTAGTTTTTCAATCACCCGCCCTTCTGAATACAACACATCGTAGGGTATTAAATTTGCCGGGGTGTATTTATCGGTTGCATCCAGTACATAGGTTTTACTGTTTATTTCTACATAGGCCATTACCTTGTCAAATTGAGCAATACCTGGCAGGCCTGTATTTACCCTGCCATTTTCCCGGGTACTAACCAATACCGGGTGTACATTTATATCCGCATCTTTTAGCAGGTTTACCAGTATCAGGTTTATTTCGCCGGAAGTACCTTTTTTATCTTTCCAGGCAGCCTTTACACCATCCAACGCCCATATTCCCAAGAACTCATTCCATTGCATGTTTTTTCTAACATAGTCATGAATGATCAACATCTTTTTGTAAGGGTCTGTAATTTTTTCGAGCAGTATATCCAGGTCGCTGGTGCGGGGAATATTTCGTTTTAACTGGATGCCGAAGTCTTCATCTTCCATTAATTCTTTTATGATGCCCGGCCAGGTGCGCAACATGCTTTTACTGGGTTGTCCCGGAAAATCTACTGCCTGTAAAAGCGGTAGCACCTGTTGCATATAATCTTCGTCGCAGGTAATATATGCTTCATCCCTGAGCGCAGGGATATCCTTCATGGTGTAAGTCTTTACATTGCGGTAATCTTCCTTTTCCTCCAATTTCACCGTATTGAATGCACCTTTTTGAGTAGCTGTTACAAATAATTCTTTCGGAAAATTCATGGTATAACGGCTTAGCCTTACCGGGATGGAGCTTTGAAAATACCAGTTTTTTAATGCAGTGAACCCATCTGCGTCATCCACAAATTTATACTCAATAATGCTCCCCTTTCTTACTTCCGGAAAAGCAAATATCACTTCAGAATAACGTTTGTTGAGTTTTTTACGATAAATGAGGCTCTTTTCAACCTTAGTGTAAACAATATTTCCCGATGCATCGAGATTGATCGTTTGTGCAGAAATGTTTTTGATATCTTCAAGGTTATGATCAGAATAATAGCGGATCTTAACATTTGCCTGGGAGAGTCCCTTGTCGGTTAATATTTTTATTCTTACATGTCTTGCAAATTCTGTTCTTAATATGCTGTTGGTAGTGGAATTTAAATTCAGGTTGCCATAAACTTCACCTACATCAAATAAAACCATTGCCTCTGCTGCATCATCAAAGGCACAGTTTTTCATTTCAAGATCGCCTTTATCTATTTTGCCATAGGCGGGAACATCTTTTTGTGCAGTCACGCTGCCACATAGGATGGACATAAGGAGGATAAAAAAAGGGCATTTCATATTAGGGTAATGTTAATTGCCCGACAAGGTATGCGTTTTCATGTATTTAATACTAAATTGAGAAATAAATAAAATCTATTGTTGATTTAAACGATTATAATGAATCTTATTAAAGTTTTAGGAGCCATGTTTCTCTTTTGTTCCTGCAATGCACAGCCAAAGCAAGCTAAGCTGGTGATGAATAAAGATGACAACAGCCTGTTGTGGGAAGTAAGTGGCAAAGGTCTTAAAAAGTCTTCTTATATATTTGGCACGTTTCACCTGATGTGCAGGGATGATATACATTTTAGTGAGCAATTAAAAACAGCCATTGCCAATTCGGGCCTTATGTACATGGAAATGGATATGGATGATCCGGCACTGATGCTGAGCGGATTGCTGATGATGAATATGAAGGATGGAAAAAAATTACAGGACCTGTATACCAGGGAAGAGTATGAAAAAGTAACCAGCTTTTTTAAAGACACATTAAAAATGCCAATTAGTTTTTTAGAAAGAACCAAACCTTTTTTCCTGGCTGCCATGCTGTATCCAAAAATGATGCCCTGCAAAACGTTTACAGGCGTGGAAGAGGAATTGATGAAAGTGGCCAAACAACAGAAAAAGGAAATAAAGGGCCTGGAAACAATGGAGTTTCAGTCATCTGTATTTGACAGCATTCCTTATGAAGAGCAGGCGAAAGACTTATTAAAATCAATTGATAGCATCGCCGCGTATCAACATTATTTTGACAGCATGATAACGGTGTATAAATCTCAACGGCTGGGGGATATCGAAAACCTGTTTAAGGATTCCGATTTTGGAATGGAGGCACACCAGGACATTTTGTTGAACAACAGGAATAAAAACTGGGTAGCGCAATTGAAAATACTGATGGATACCGAGAGCTTATTTGTAGCAGTGGGTGCGGGGCACCTCGTGGGTAAGGAAGGGTTGATCAGTTTGCTGCGGAAAGAAGGGTATACGTTGACGCCGGTTATGAATAAATGATTTTAATTGATAATTGATAATGTGATAATTGATAATGGATTTGATTGAAAAGGCTTCACGTTGTTATTGATCCGGTAGTGAAACGAATTTATTTCGCCATCAACCTTCAAATAGCCAAATAACTCCTGAATGGCTGTTAAATTTATCTAAACCGTATTTTACTAAACCAAATAGCCGGTAAATTTGTATAAAGGAATAACTTTTACGATGAACAAAATAATCAGTGCCGTATTCTTTCTTATAATTTTCACCTCCTGCGAAAAAGATATCAATTTTAATTTAAAGAATTCAGAAGACCTGCTGGTAGTGGATGCCAATATCGAAAATGGCCAGCCCCCGATAGTGGTACTTACAAAGAGCCTTAGTTTTTATAGCACCATTGATCCTGCGCAACTGCTCAATTCATTTGTGCGGAACGCAACCATCACCATGTCGAATGGTGTACGTACGCATCAACTAAAAGAATATGCCACTACACTGCCCGGAGGAAGTGTAGTGTATTCCTACAGTATCGATCCGGCCAATCCTGCAACAGCCTTTGTGGGTGAATTCAATACAAAGTATACCATGAATATCAATGCGGGTGGCAAAGATTATAGTGCCACCACCACTATACCCATACTGGCCAAAAAACCGGATTCCTTATGGTGGAAACCGGCGCCTTTTTACAAAGACAGCAATGATGTGGTAATCATGGTAAAATCAACAGATCCGCCAGGCCTTGGAAATTATATCAGGTATTTTACAAAGAAAAACAGCGGGTCATTTTTGCCGGGTGAGAATTCCGTTTTTGATGACCAGGTGATTGATAACACTACCTACCAGTTGCAACTGGATCCCGGGGTAAACCGGAATAACCCCGTGCCTTTCGACAGCAACTATTTTAAAAGGGGAGACACCGTTACCCTTAAGTTGTGTAATATCGATAAACCCACCTACACATTCTGGAGTACCTGGGAATTTGCCTTTCAAAGCATTGGTAATCCTTTTGCTCAACCCAATAAAGTACTGGGTAATATCAGCAATGGGGCATTGGGGGCATTTTATGGCTATGCGGCTTTCTACAAGACTATTATTATACCGAAATAAGAAGACAAAAAATATTGGGTAAATGGCAACAGGTAATGGGAAATCGGGAGTTTAGTTGATCAAATGTTGAATATTGAGTTGTATTACCCTGCAGGCCCAATGCCCTCCACCTGAAACTCCGCATCTTGCAACCTAAACCATTCACTTTAAACCCCAAACCATAATCCTTATTTGCTTAAATTTGCGGCAATAAAAAATTTACATGGAAAATAGCTCAATAGAAAAAGTACATTGTTTAATAATAGGTTCCGGTCCTGCAGGTTATACTGCTGCTATTTATGCCAGCAGGGCGGGGCTTAACCCGGTTTTATACCAGGGCATTCAGCCCGGAGGCCAGTTAACCATCACGACGGAAGTGGAAAATTACCCCGGTTACCCGGATGGTATACAGGGCCCTGAAATGATGGTTCATTTTGAGAATCAGGCCAAGCGCATGGGAGCTGATATACGGTATGGGCTTGCCACAAAAGTTGACTTTTCAGCACAACCCTACAAGGTAGAAATAGACGAAGAAAAGTGGATAGCTGCTGATGCGGTCATTATCTCAACCGGTGCATCTGCCAAATGGCTTGGCCTGGAGAGTGAGCAACGGCTGAATGGTTATGGAGTAAGTGCCTGTGCGGTTTGCGATGGGTTTTTCTTTAAAGGAAAAGAAGTAGCAATTATTGGAGCAGGTGATACGGCAGCAGAAGAAGCATTGTATCTTTCAAAAATATGTTCGCAGGTACACATGATTGTAAGAAAAGGAGAAATGCGGGCCAGCAAGGTAATGCAGGAAAGGGTAGTGAATACCCTCAATATAAAAATGTACTGGCATAGTGAAACGGATGAAATTTTGGGAGATAAAAAAGTAGAAGCCGTACGAATAAAAAATAACCAGACCGGTGAAAAGCTGGAGATTCCGGTAAGTGCATTTTTTGTGGCGATTGGCCATCACCCCAATAGTGATATTTTTAAAGGCTGGCTGAATATGGATGATGCCGGCTACCTTATTACCGTTCCCGGAACTTCAAAAACCAATATCGAAGGCGTATTTGCCTCAGGTGATGTGCAGGATAAAATATACCGGCAGGCCGTAACAGCAGCCGGAAGCGGCTGTATGGCGGCATTGGATGCAGAAAGGTACCTGGGAGCAAAGGGGGCGCATTGATATTCGTGAATGGTGAATGGTCAATGGTGAAATGTGAATCATTGGCCATTCACCATTTTAATCTCAGTTCCCAATAAATTATCAATTAACCCGTTATCAATTATCAATTAATTCCTTGTCAATTATCAATTAATGTTAACCATTCACTTGCATAAATTACTGTTTCATTCCTTTCACGGTGTGTACGAAGAAGAGCAACTGTTAGGTAATGATTTTGAAGTAAATGCGGATATCGAATTAGAGACCAGTGAGCAGCTTACCAAACTGAGGCAAACAGTGAATTATGTCACCGTTTATGAAGTCATTAAACAGAGAATGCAGCAACCCACGCCGCTTTTGGAAACGGTTGCACAGGAATTAGCCCAGTTGATTCATAAAATTGATGATAGAATTAAATCCGTAAGTATTACTATTAAAAAATTATCTCCGCCAATTGAAAACTTCCAGGGTGAAGTTGGAGTGAGTTATAAAACAGCCATTTAGAATGAAGCCCCTATTGTTAACCATCTTATCCTTTTTGCTATTATTTACATTGCCTGCGCAGGATGTTGCTGCGATGATAAAAGAGGCGGATCGTTTGGAAAATTTGCCCAATGAGAAAGCGGCATTCGCAAAATTTAAGGAGGTGCTTAAAATCAATCCCATTAACATTTATGCCCTGAATAAATGTAGTGAACTATGCAGCAGGATCGGCAAGCGGCAAACCAATCCAAAACTGGTAGAAGATTATTATTCAGCAGCTAAAACATATGCAGGTACGGCTTTAAAAGTTAACCCCAATAATTCGGAGTCAAATTGTGTAATGGCGATCGCCCTGGGAAGAAGTTCACTGAATAAAAGTGGGAAAGAGAAAATAAGTTCGGCTAAAGAAATCAAGAGATATGTGGATGCAGCCATAAAAAATGACCCCGGTAATTTTAAGGCGTGGCATGTATTGGGCAGGTGGAACTACGAAATCAGTTCATTGAATGGATTTGAAAAAGCTGCCGTAAAAATTTTATATGGCGGCTTACCCGAATCTTCGCTGATTGAATCAATCAGGGCTTTTGAAAAAGCCCATTTTATTACGGATGGGTTTATATTGAACTATTTTGAAATGGCAAAGGCTTATAAAAAGAACAACCAAAAAAGCAAAGCCATCGCCACACTTGCAAAGATGCTTACCGTACCCAATCAAACAGAAGATGACCCTGTCATAAAAGAAGATGGGAGAAAACTGATCAAAGAATGGAGGTGATAATTTTAAATACAAATGATTAACTCCAACAGTTTTTCAGTTATCTCAATACTCAAAAAAAATACTATGAAACTTTTATTCACTGGTTTATTGATTGGTTGC
>JANPIJ010000154.1:0-3608 GCA_031424955.1 Ferruginibacter sp.
GTGCAAATCAGCAATGCTCTGCCTCTACCCAATATACCCGTTTCCAGGATTATCAGCGATACGGGCGGCAACCTTTTCGTTAGTAACCTGGAACATTTGTATTTCCGTTCCGGGAAAATTCACCATGCAATTCTTGATCATCGCATCAGCAGTTTAATAATTGATAAAAATGGTTATTTATGGGCAGCCACCTGGGAGAATGGCCTTTATCGCATACAATACAGCGTGGAGGATAAAAGGCTTACGATTCTTTCAACGGATCACTTTCTACCAAATGAAAATATCCGGTCCTTATTTGAAGACTCGAAGGGTAATATTTGGGTGGGCACACGGTACCAGGGTGTATACAGATTTGTTCAAAATGGCAAACGTAGTTTTGCAGTTTCAAAGTATGATCAAAGCAAAGGGCTTACCTCTAATTTTGTAAAAGGAATCAGGGAGGATGCAAATGGCAATTTCTGGATTGCTTTTTACCAGGGATTAGATAAACTGATACCCGTTAACGATAGCTTCCGCATTTTTAATTTCAGCCGGATCAATAATTATTTTGCCAGTATTATCGGGATGGAAACGGGTGAGGATCATTCCTTATGGCTTGCTACAGGCGAAGGACTGGTACATATAACCGATGGAGAAATGGAAAAACTCCTCCCATTGCCGGTTTATATTACAAAGGTTTCCTCTCCTGATTCAATTTATTCCCCGGATGCAAACACCATACAACTAAACCATCGCCAAAACCAGGTACAGTTTGAATTCTCATCGCCAGGATTTATAAACGAAAAACAAGTGGTTTACAGTTACCGTTTGTCAGGTAGTTCCACCAGCGAATGGACAGCCGCCGGCAATCAACACATTGTTTCCTATGCCAGTCTTCAGCCCGGCAGCTATCTTTTTGAAGTAAGAACACTGGGCTGGAATGGTAGCTGGGGAAAACCTGCGTCTTTTGAGTTTACTATCAACCCACCGTTCTGGCAAACCTGGTGGTTTGTATCTTTATCTTTTCCGCTGGTTATTTTTATTATTTGGGCACTAATAAAAAAAAGAATAAAAGCAATACGGCATGAAGCAGAGATGAAACAAAAAATTGCCGAAACGGAAATGATGGCATTAAGGGCACAGATGAACCCACATTTCATTTTCAACTGCCTCAACTCCATCGACAATCTTATACAAATGGATGAAAAAGAAAAAGCCACTTCCTATTTATCAAAATTCGCAAAGCTTATTCGATCTATCCTGGAAAATTCTAAAAATAATGTAGTGCCCTGCTGGAAGGATATGGAAACATTGCAATTATATCTCGAACTGGAAGCATTAAGGTTTGACAATAAATTTTCTTACCAGGTTAACATCGCTCCTGATATAATGAATGGCGATTACAAAGTTCCGCCACTGGTGATACAACCCTTCGTTGAAAACGCCATTCATCATGGGTTATTAAATAAAATTGAACCCGACAAGAAATTATTTGTGACCGTTTCCGTTTGCAATAACCATATACATTATCACATTGAAGATAATGGCGTTGGAAGGGAAAAAGCGGCGTCTTATAAACAGCTCAATAAGCCTGCATATGAATCGATGGGTATGCAGATCACTGCAGACCGGATCAACCTCTTCAATCAACAGAACAATGGCTGCGTTAAAATTACTGACCTGTACGATAAAAATGACCGCCCACTTGGCACCAAAGTAGAAGTAGACCTGATTAATAACTCCTAATACACAACAATATGCTCACCGCCATTATTATTGATGATGAAACAAGCAGCCGTAATTCGCTGCGTCAAAAGCTTGCCAATCATTGCCCCGAAATAGTAGTTATCGGCGAATGCGAAAATGGCGAAGAAGGAATAAAAATACTGGGCCAGGAGGCTCCTGACATCGTATTTTTAGATGTGGAAATGCCACGGATGAATGGGTTTACCATGCTACAGCAAACGAAAAATAAAAACTTTGAAGTGATCTTTATAACCGCCTACGATCATTATGCGATAAAGGCCATTAAATTCAGCGCATTGGATTATTTAGTAAAGCCGGTTGAAGTAGAAGATTTGAAAACCGCCGTTGAAAAAGTAATGCAAAAAAGAAACCAGCTTGCCGGCAATAAACGCATAGAATTGCTGTTACAAAATTTCTTAGACGAAAAAACAGCGCACCAGCGCATTGCCATATCATCCATGGAAGGTTTAATGTTTATCGCAACAGATGAAATTGTTTACCTGGAAGCAAACAGCAATTACACCAGCTTTTATTTAACCGGCAACCGAAAAATAACCGCAACTAAAACCTTGAAAGATTTTGAAGAGCTTTTACCGGATTCCATATTTATCCGCATTCACCACTCTTACCTTATCAATAAAAACAGGGTAGAAAAATACATTAAAGGCGAGGGCGGGCAGGTGGTGATGAAAAATGGTGTTACCCTGGATGTTGCCCGCAGAAAGAAAGAAGAATTTATGAAAGCAATTGGTCATTAATTTTCAAATACGAACACGTAATTTTGCGGGATGGAAAAATACCTGGAAGAGCTGTTCATACATCAGCAATACGATAAAAATAATTTCTTTTTGATAGCGGGTCCATGCGTGGTAGAAGGGGAAGAACTGGTAATGGAGGTAGCCGATAAAGTAGCTGCCACCTGCAAAAAATTAGGCATCCCCTATATCTTTAAAGCATCTTACCGAAAAGCAAACCGAACCAGTGTTAATTCATTTACAGGCATTGGCGACGTGGCCGCATTAACGCTGCTAAAAAAAGTGGGCGAAAAATATCATTTACCTACCATTTCCGATATTCACGCACACGAAGAAGCTGCACTTGCCGCAGGTTATATAGATATGTTGCAGATACCCGCCTTCCTATGCAGGCAAACCGATTTATTGTTGGCAGCCGCTGCAACCGGCAAGATTGTAAACGTAAAAAAAGGGCAGTTTGTAAGCGGGCCTTCCATGAAATTTGCGGTAGAAAAAATCAAATCAGCCGGTAATGAAAAAGTGATGCTTACGGAAAGAGGCAATACTTTTGGCTACCAGGATATGGTGGTCGATTACCGCAATATCCCCCTGATGCGGGAACACCAGGTTCCGGTGATCATGGATTGCACCCACTCATTACAACAGCCCAACCAAACAAGTGGTGTAACCGGCGGCAACCCACAGTTGATTGAAACAATCGCCAAAGCAGCAATTGCTACCGGCGCTGATGGATTATTTATTGAAACACACCCTAACCCCGCAGTAGCAAAAAGCGATGGAGCCAATATGCTGCGGCTCGATTTGCTGGAACCATTACTCGAAAAACTGGTCCGCTTAAGACAGGCAATTATTTAACAGAATAATACTTCTTTCCCTTACGCTGCCATTGACAGAAAAATAAAAGTGCAGGTGACAAAAAATCCCGATAAAAATCGGGATCATTAAACTTGTAACATAAATCAAATTCTACAAAACAAATAAAAGGTCATAGGCTGAATAGAAAAGCGGGGCATGTAGGCGGTCATCTACATTTTTCTAACGCAAACTTACAACCTTTACATTTTTTATAATGCCTATATCAGACAGATAACTAACCGGAAACGTCATATTAACGGACACCTGCTTATT
>JANPIJ010000155.1:0-6590 GCA_031424955.1 Ferruginibacter sp.
TAGTTGTATGTGATAGTTGCGCTGAACCGTAAGCGTGGCTACTTTCTTTGGAGCAAAGGGTTCGGCAGGGAGTGCCTTTAGCAGGGATTGCTCCTGCTGTTCATAAAAATACCATCGGCTATAAGCTGTATTCTTATAGGGTTTGTTATTAAGTAGCAGGAGTTGCTCCTGCATAGCGGTATTAAGTGCCTGAAGGCTTCCAAACTCCTGGTGGCGAAGGGGAGCATAGATGTGAGCATATACAATACTTACCGCCTTTTCCACCATCGCTTTATCCCTTAGCCGGCCTTGTTGCACTAAAAGTCGTGTTGTAGTGGTCGGAGAGCTGATTACATATCTGTGAAAATACCGGCTCATATTTATCTGCTTTGAATACAGCTGTTTTTAAATTATCACAAAGAATGGTTTTAGTAAGCCCTCCTATGTACTTTACCATTTCATTAATGCAGTAGACAAAATCGCCTGTTTTTTGTGAAAGTGCAGCTATGCAAAATACCAAACCACTATAAGGTAATGTCCCTATAAATACCTGGCAGTAAATTACCTCTCCCGTTTGCTTGTTTACATAACAGAGCTTCTTGCCTGCAAAATCTATCTGGGTATATTCTCCTGGCAAATACTCCCAATGAAAGGCCGGATCTGTATCTTTAAGATACTTCCTAAACAGGTTACAATACTGACTGTATTTATACCCATACGGATATTGCTCCGTGTATTCTATCCACAGAATATGTTTATTAACACCGGTCTTATGGCGTTCCTTCTTTGCATATTCAAAATGCCTTTCCAGGTCTTCCAGGCGCTTTCCTGGTACCGGTGCTGTGTCGCTATTGTAAATAAGCGCCGCCAGATTTTTATCAGTGACAGCAATGGCTTTCTTACCCTCAATTTGCTGGGGTAACTGTTCCATCAGGCGCAAATATTTTTTTACCGTTTTGCGGGTAACGCCGACACGTCGGACAATTTCTTTGATGGCTACACCTTCACTTTTTAACTGATGTATTTGTTTTGCAAGATTCATATCAATTGTTTTTTGAGCCATTTATCCCGTTTTAAGCTTGGTTAAAAAGGAATAAAATGAACACAAAAAGCTCGAAGACTTAGATTACTCTCAAAGGGGGGATACCATGCGTCGGAATGACAGTTGCAATTTTCGAAGCTGGGAGGGAGATAAGTAAAATTTTATCGCCAATTACAAAAATGAATCGGTAATTATCAGGCAAAAAATATATCCACTGAGGGTGGGGTTACCATGATCGGTAGGTGGGGGTACCATAAATCGGTAGGTGGGGGTACCATAGATCGGTATCTACACTTATAAATAAGTACAAGGGTGAAAAACGAATTTTTTTTTCATGGGATGCCGCTTCATGGCATGCTTCAAAAAAACTTTATGAAAGAATAAAGCAAGTAAACAATAAAAATTATCGTAAGCAAAATGGTACACCACTTGTTGAGCTTGCCCCATTGCCTGCATCTGCACAGTTTTTGAATGTAATAGAATCTGTATTCAGTGGCATGGCCAGAGCAATAATTCACAATAGCAATTATAACTCAGTTAATGAATGTAAATCTTCAATTGATCTTTATTTTAAGGAAAGAAATGAATATTTTGACAAAAATCCCAAAAAAGCCGGCAACAAAATTTGGGGAAAGGAATTAGCTGTACCTGTATTTGATGAAACAAAAATTTTAAAGGATCCCAAATGGATGAGGTAGTTTATTGACGAAAGTTGTTTTTAACTGAGTGAAAATAAGATACATGAAGGATTAAGCAGGGTATAATAGCCTGATAGTGCGGTGCCAATAGAATAGAGCTTCGCCTTTAGCCGTAAATTTTAATCGCTTATTGAGGAAATTGAAATCAGGATGTGTAATCAAATATTCTTGCATGGCAACTTTCTCATCAAACAATTCCGGCTTTTCCTGATGCTCAGTAAGTATCATGGCAGCCAGGTATGCCGCTTTGGCGCTTGCAACTTGTGCATGTTCAATCCTGAAACTGCCTTCAAAAACAAAGTGCCCGAATTGATTGATTCCTTTGTTTATTTCTCCATATTTTATTTTACTATCCTGGTCAACTAAATCGTAGAATTCCCGTTTGGCAATAATAAGCCCGGTAGCGATGGTGTCTTTTAAAATATCATCTATTGAACCAATTTCACGTTCAGGGCGGTATTTTATTTCGCCTGCCGCAGAGGTATGGTAAGATTTTTTGAATATCTCCATATCCCCGATCAAATGAAAGAGGTTACCGACATCAAATAATTGTTTAATGATCTCCTTTTCCTTATCGACTCCATAAGGAACACCGGTAGTACAGGGGGCAAAAGCAACCAACTTGTCTCCAGCTATAGAGTTGATATCGGGTGTTATTACCCTAAGTGGCTCACCTTTCATCAAAACCCAGTCTGTTTGAATATTTCTTTCTATCAGGACAGGGTATGGATTTTCTGAAAAAAGAACATCTAATAAAATTTCTCTTTCTGGATTTGAAACAGATTCTCCCGCTTTATTTCTGGTGGAGACATTTGACCGGTAGATAAATTTTTAATGTGCTTTTGGAATACCTTCCTTGTAACTTCTTCTTTCATCCAATTCCATTCTTATGAATTCACTGGATCCTGTAATTGTCGAAAGATATTCTTCCAATGATGCTCTTTTTAATTTAGGGCTTACTATAATATCAATATCTACGGAGAATCGCAAAGGTTTTTCCAAAAGTAATACGAGACTTGTACCGCCTTTAAAAATTAAATCCAGACCTGTTAATATTAATTGATCAAGCAGGTACAACGCATGGATCATGCTTTCCATAATGCCTGGGTCTTTTTTGTATTGCTTCCTTTTTTCTGCCAGCCATTCAGCTGAAAGTGATGCTTTATCAATCATTTAAAATGGTTTTAGGTATATCTGTTTTGTCAGATAAAAAATCTATTAAATCGATTTCCTTACGTCTCCGCCGGGCATAGCTGAACAACTTCGTAAAATCTATTGAATACCGATGATAGGCATTATTAAAAATGTAAATCAGTTCGCTCCCTTGATAAGCAGTAAATAATTTTCTATCGCTAAAGATATCTACCAATAATTTTTCAATCGTTACTGTACTAACTTTTCCGACTTTCTGGAGAGGGGCCTTCGAAACTAAGGATTGAAGAATAATTGCATTGTCCAGGTTACTAATATATCTCCCAATCTCTTTTTCTTCAGGTTGCAGAAAGACATTTTTAATGTTGTTATCCTTTAAAAAATAAAAAACTGGTTCAAGTGCATCTTTCTCCACTTCGAGGAGCGTTAAAAACCTGGCAGGCTGGTGAAGCATGAATTCATTGATTATCCGTGTTGACCACACCGCTTGTTTTAGTCCTTTAAATTCCTTTTCTATCAATGTATAAATCTTCTTTTCACCTTCATCAACCGATGGTTTAAAATTTGGTTTGTAAGTAAGTGTAAATTCATTTCGTGAAATGGGCCGTATCAGTTTTTTCTCTTTTAAATTATAGATCCTCCATCGAAAAGTTGTTTCCTTTAAATCCGGCTCAAACTGTAAAAAAAAATTATATAGCGCATCTCTCGAAAAAGATTTCTGCCCGTTGAACCCTTTTTTTAGTTGTTCTATGATATATTTTCTAGTCAAAGTATGTATATTATTGGGCAAATATAATTCAAACAAATGACAGCAATTGCATAAAGTGGAAAATGTTTGAAAACAAACAAAAGACACCAAATGGCTTTTAGTGGTTACTATTTGAATATAATATTCTATTAATCAATAATTTATAAAAAGCATCATTCTTTCCTACGTAATTGGCGGGGCATTTACTAAGAAACAAGAAAATAACTTAAAAATAAAATAGTTGAGGCATTTGCTAATTCTAAATTTTTTATCTAATTCATGTCTTGATGATTAGGTCAGATAATACTGAATTTATAATCCGGGCCTGCTATCCCAAAGCTTTTTAATCATATGTGCTTTTTGTATCTGGTCTGCTTTAATATATCTTCTAAATGCTTTCTCAGTTTTATGTCCGCTGATACCCATTATTAAATTGGTAGGGGTACCATCTAAAAACTCATTTGTGCAAAATGACCGACGGCAGGTATGCGACATTATCCAGGCATATTTTGGTCTTGTTTCTTCTGTTATTTTGTTTCCACGCTTATGAGTAATCTTTATGAGTTCATTTATCCCGGCAAGCTCTACCACCTCTTTGATGTAGTAATTAAAATTGGGATTACTTACCTGAGGCATTTGCATGTTATATTTATCAATCAATATTTTCTTTGCATCGCTACGTAGTGGTACAACAACGGTTGATAAGGTTTTTGTTTGATTCACATACAACATTCCATTTCTTATTTCTTCTGGTTTAATATCTGAATAATCACTAAACCTAAAGCCGGTAAGGCATCCTAATACAAACAGATCCCTGTACTTTTCCAAATTGCTTTTTGCACTTAAATCCAGGTGATAGATTAATGATAGTTCTGACCAGCTGAGATAGACAGCATCCACTTCCTCCTCCATTACTTTATAAGCTCTTAAATCCATGAAGGGGATAATTTTTTTGCGCATCCTGTCTTTTAAAAAGGATTTTAAGTGTTTGATGGTTTTACCAACGCTATTTACTTTTAATCCTTTAATAACTATCTTTCTTCTTAACTGAACAATATCGTACGTGAGGTACTTGACAAACTCTTCATAAAAATTCATATCAAATGAATCAAAAGTGATGGGTTCTTTTCTGAAAGTCTCAAAGCTCTTTACATGAGCCTTCATGGCGTTTATTACATTAATAGTGCAGTGCTTAACGGTGCTTTCCTTGCTCTTTACATAATCCTCGATATTATAATAAATATCAAGATTCTTTTTGAGATCGGACATCTGTTCCAATTTCCAGTTATCCTTTAAATGAAAGTTCTCTTTCAAAAATTTTAATGGGCAGGTATTTCTTTGCTTTAGTGCGTAGGTCACCATGTCTTCTGCCTTTCGTAATTTATCAGTAAGGCCTGCTTCGAGATGTTGCACATCGCCATATGCCAAAGGCAAGTCGCCGGAAATTCTACGTGTTTTTTTATTCCAGAATTGAAGTGGAATTCCGATTCCTGTGCTTAATACAGCACGTTGTTCCGCAGTAAAGCAAAACTGCAAGGAAATTAAGGTGGTGCCATCATTTCGCACTTTACCTTTTCTAACGATAAGTTTAATTGGTTGTCGCATACCTTGGTCTATTTTTGGTCTATAAAAGTGCTACCAAGCTATGTAAAGGTAAGAATGAGAGAGTTGTAGATTTATTTATAATTATCTAAAAATCAACACCTTAGAGTTAAGTTAAGTAAAGAGAAGTAAAGTTAAAGGTCTGCGGGTTTTGGTCCCATATTTCCCGTCCGGTCCGCATTAAATTTGTTAAAACCCGCTCTGGTAGCGGGTTTTCCTTTTTTATTCTATAAAAAAGCAAAGCGGCCCTAAATCTTACCTTATTTTACTTGACTTTATTCTATTTGACTAGTTGACATGTTAAAGATACGATTTCTGCTATTATATTATCTTCAGGTAAAAAAGGATGTAGTTATGATAGTTTAGAATGAGTTTGAAAGGATTGGTTGATACAGGGGAATTGACTATATGCAACCCGTAAAGAAACTTGCCATTCTTGAAAATTAACTCTATTTTTTGTTTGTCCAAATTGAAATTTAAATACATCGTGGCCACCTTGATCATTTTTAAGTTATGGGTTTTTAACCTGAGTAGTTCCAAGGGCTTGGTGGTGCTTTTACTTCTTTCGCGACAGTCCTGGAGGTTTTTGAACGTGGGTTATTCTTGAAAAAGGCTGATTGGATAATTCATCAAAAAAGTCAGGACTGTATGAATGAGTGATCATTTCCATTAGGAAGTTCGGTATGACCCGTAATTAAAAAAGACTGTTCTTATCACCCCTATTCCAGATTTGAATTCCTTAGCGAAATTAGGCATTTCAGTGTAGGTCCTTCGATTATTGGGCTCCAATTTTTAGAGCCATTTTTTCTTTTTTTTAGTTATTTTGATTCATCCGAATAGCCTTGGTGGTAATATTTCAGGACAACATATTTATTGTTCCACATTGAATATGATTGCCTAAGTTTTTATATATTTATAGAAAATCAAAATTGCATAATAAGATGGATAATAATTTACTGGGGCCGTTCCTTATAATCATAAAATTTTCTTCTGACACCTGTTATTATTTCATTCGAAGGACATTTGCTTTTTAAAATCAAAAAATGTTGTTGGCCATTATAGAATTCTCGTGATTTTTATTTTTTAAAACTTTTTATAGAATGAAGAAAGCAATTCTATGTTTAGATCATCATAATCAAAATTTGATTTATCTGTATTCTATAACTTCATCCGTTATTGAAATATTCGATTTTTTTGATATTGATTATTTAAATAATTTCTATGAAATCAATAGTTCGGTAAGTTTTCAAGATGTGGATAAGTGGAAAACTTTGTTAGGCTAAAAATAAAAAAGGCATTAGAAATTTGTATGCTAAACCCAAATTCTAATGCCTTTAACAAGATTAGTGATCTTGTTACTGCAAGTCTA
>JANPIJ010000156.1:0-17490 GCA_031424955.1 Ferruginibacter sp.
AATAAGGGTAACTTTAATTGCATAATTGGAAATTTAAATCCCAAATAAACAACATATCATTTTGAAATGCTACTGTTTTTTTTACACCGTTTTATGCAAGATAGTTCAAATGAAATTTTCAACAAATCCCCGCACTTTCAATTTGCGAAAATATATTTCTTTTAAGTGTGGGGTCAGGATTTCTGAATGTATTTCATTCCGAATGTCTCCGGATCGAGTGCTATGTCAATATCTTCCGAAAAACGTTCTATTAATTTCCAACATTTACTAAGTGAAGTACCTCCTTTAAAGACAAGTTGTGTTGCAAAGGCTGATTGGAAAAGTGCCTTTAGTGTAAGTGTTACCCACCAGTCTTTTTCGATAGCTTTTACATTTATACCACTTTTAAGTGATGCCTGCTCTAAACTTATTTTTCTTTGCTCATCCGTTAACTGAAGCCAATTGATCATTATGCTCTCTTTTTAAAAGTTTCACTATGTAGTCATTTATCCGGGCCGGAGCTAAACTCAAATCATGTTTCAAATTGCGGGTATCTTCTTTTTTTAAAAGTTCCCTGATTTTTAGTTCTATCCTGGTATCCATTTTATCAATATCCAGTTCTTCTAAAGCCTGTATAAGCAGTCCGCTAACCTTTCCTTTTGTAGAAAGCTTTTTATTGCTGGTAGCTTTGAATTTGATGGTTGTTTTACCTACTTTAAGATTTCGGGATACACCATCGGTAATATATACTAACCGGGTGGGAACCTGGGTGGTTAAACCCAATTGATGAAGAGCATAAGCACCGGCTGGCCTGATTCGTACTTTCTCTTTTTTCGCAATCATTTTTGCTACTTCTTCGGCCGGTGGATAAATCGTTCCAAAAATAGGGTCAATCTTTGGCACAAAATAAATCCCATGCGCAAGTCGGTTCAAGATCCCTTTCGCAGCAAGCCTTGATAAGGCTTTTTTGATGGCGCCTTCTGTTCCCTTTCCCCTGAAATCAGTAGGGAAAATCAATTCACCAGGTTTACGTTTTGAGATGGCGGTTTCTATATGTGCATGTGTAGTCATCATTTGTCACAAATTTATGAAAATAGGTGACATGCCAAACTATAAAAGTCACTTATTTTTAAAAATAGGTGACATGTAGGTTTTAAGTTAACTTTTCCTCAAGGTGGCCTTTCCAGGTAGTAAATCCGTTTTTAACATCGCCATAATCATGCATAAGCCGGCTAAAATTATTGTGATCTTTCCTTAGATAATCCAGTTTACTGGTGGCTATTATTTCATTCAATATCATTTCAATTTCTTTTAATCCTTTTCGCAAGGCATCCATCGATTTTTCAAAATGCCAGATATAGGTTGCTTCCTCGCTATTGAGCGTTTCCCAAACTATATGGTAATTTTTATCGCCATCCAACAAAAACAAAAAGGAGAAAGGATTAATGACGAAGCGGACTTTTAGTATCGAAGATAAGTGCAGGGCGGAAAGGTACTTTAGATGATAATAATGCTTTGAATTTTGTATGTTGAGCAGGTCGTCAATTAAATCCCGTTCCGACTTGTATAATGGAGCAGCGCCCGTATTTTGTTTTGACAACAGGTTGTCCATCGTATTGAGCACAGGTGAATTGTCGGCTTTCCCTTTAAAAGCATAAATTTCTTTTTTTACAAATTCAAAACGTACGCTGTCAATAATGCCAGCGTTAATTTTCCCGACATCCTCGGAGTTAGCAGATGCAGCAATAATTTCATTTTGTTTATAACGGATTTCAATATCCACCGAAATCATTTTTTTCTTTAAAACCTTGCTGAAATAATCTTTAATCGCTTCAAATTCCGGTCTGACATCCGGGTTTTCTATTTCAAATTTTATTTCCTGGCTCAGCTCCGGTATCAAAAATGTAAATGAAACGGAAGCATGTAAAAAATGTAAGTCTTTGAAAGGTATTTTTATACTTTTTTTGAGTGTTAGTTCAATTGGCCTGGCAACATATTTTTCTATGGCAACCGGATTTTCATAAACGACTACAGGTTCTGATAAATGTTGAATAGCCGGGTTCTTTTTGAGTATCACTGACCGTAAAAATTTACCGGTATCCAGCGACCGGAATTTAATTTTATCAATTATTAAAAATTGCAATGCCCTTTGCTTACCGGCATACTTTTCTTCATTCCCGTTGTAATCTATAATCTCTGTCATTAACTCAGCAGCTTCTTCATCGTAAGTTAATACCCTTAACTTCCATATAATTCCATCTTTGAATTTTTCTATTTCCACCGGTAAATCCAAACAGCCTATTGGTAATGTAACATCCTCCGTATTTACATAAAATGTGTACTCATTGAATAATAGTGTCAGTTCGTCAAATCGCTTTAACAGGCCTGCATGCAAAAGCTCTTTGTAATACCGGTTTCTTTGCCTGAATTGTTTTTCTAAATAATAAATATACATATCCCTGTAATCATAAATGACCGGGGTAATTTCTGTACGTTGCACCCTGCCAATATATTGTATCAGTTTGCCTTCAAATGCAAAGGGGTATGCCAATATTAAACACTCTAAATTATCCAGGTCGGTTCCCTCTCCAAAAAACTGCCCTGTTGAAATCAACACCTGGAAATGCCCCGCTTTAATTTGCTGAAGTTTCGATATCCTTGCTGCTGCTGAATCATCACCGGAAATAGTGACTACTTCATGCTTGTTTTTCATGTATTGATGCAATACATCGATATGATTTTTTCTTTCTGTAAGCACCAATATTTTCTTTCCCGTATTTACTTCCGTTTTTATATCCTCCAGTATCAGTTGGTTCCTTGCAGTGTCATGTATCAATATTTGATAAAGCGTTTCAGGTTTGTCTGTTTTATAATCAAACGGAACCAACAAATTTGTTTCCCTGATAATTACAGATACTTTCTTAGCAGACATTTCATTTTCAATAGCATATTTCACCTCATGAATGACATCACCAATATGAATGAAGATGAGCTTTTCATCATTGTTCTTTCTAATAGGCGTAGCAGTAAGTCCATACAAAAAATAAGAAGAAAAGCGGCTGATAACTTCCCTGAATGTTTTAGCCGGAACATGATGGCATTCGTCAACAATGATTAATCCAAAAGAATTGAACAGGTTGCTCGCCGGATCAATAACTGCAAGACTTTGAATCATCGCCACTGTGATATGAGTGCCAACTTTTTGCTGGCCTGATGATATTTTGCCAATAAATGATTCGGCAATTCCCAGAAAAGATTGGATACGATCCACCCACTGGTCGAACAATTGCTTTCGATGAACAATGATTAAAGCCGGTTGCTTCTTATTCGCCACGATACAAAGCCCCATGATGGTTTTGCCGCTTCCCGGGGGTGCCACAATAACACCCATCTCTTTTTTGTGGGTAACATTAACAGCGGCTTGTTGATATTCATACAATGAAGCATTAAACTGGTAGTTAACTTCAGTAAGTTTCTTTCGTTCATCCACCAGGTGATAACTTATTTTTTTGTCAATACAAAAGCGAACCAGGTTACCAGTAAAGCCCCTGGGCATGAAAACAAATCCATCTTTTTCACAGAGCATTTTGAAATAAGGCGACGTCCCAAAAGTGTTTTTGCCTAATTTTTTTTTGATGATGAAATCTGAATTAACAAAGTTGAGGTGATCTCTTAAAAATGTTATTAGTTCAGTGGTTAGTTGTTTTCTTAAAATTGAAACCTGGTTGTTTAGTGTAATTGAAACTACTCTTTGATCGAATAAGATGTGGGCTTCATTTTTTTGATCATCTGTAATTGAAGCAGAACTACTATTATAGATTTCATTCAAATGGCTGATCGAAACCCGGTGGATGTTTTGTAAAAAATGATATTGATCCTCAGTGGGATTTTGGCTGCCGGGATCAATGAAACAGGAGTTGTTATTTTCCAATGCTTTTTTTTGAAGAGGCAATGCAATCAGGTTACCCAAACCTTCTCCGGAATGATAATCCTGGTTGGGAAACATCCGGTCGTAGTTGGAATTTTTATCAAAAGGAGAAATAATACCGGCAAGTTCTAAAATATGCAGCACTATTTTCCTGCTTTTGTATGCAGGATATGGGGCCTCAAAGAAAATCCATACATGCCCACCCTTGCCGCTTCTCGAACGTTCCAGGTAAGCAGGGAGTTGGCAATGACTGCAAGTGTCTATAAAAAGCCTGCACTCCTCTATCCAGGTTTTTTTACTGCCCGGGCTTTCGTCAAAATCGGCAACAATAAACCAGGAGGTATTGTCTGGTAACAATGGATAAAGGCCGATTACTTCCTTTCCAGTGAGGTGATTGGTGATTCTTTGTTCAGTAAGGGCTGAATATTGTTTAGCGGGAAAATCCTTTAAGGTGCCACCTTTGGCTTTATGTTTTGAAAACTCATTCCAATTTAAATCGTATGCGGGCATGTATCCACTTTTGCCATCTCTTTCCCACCTGGTTGCAAACACGTCTTCCCTACCTTTAAAAAGTGAAAGGAAAACTTTTACCAGTTCGTTTGAAAGATTTGACATAACAGGAAGCTTAGTGCATCGGTAAAGCTAAAGAATAAGATATAATTGATTGATTAATGATGCGGATCTACCGAATCAAAAATTGAAATCAAGCCAGGATTAGTAGCCATTTATAATTTTGGGGCTTGTTTCAAAGGTGGATTTTAAAGATTTGTTCCTGCTTGAACGACTGCTTTTGTACCTGGTTTTTCTTCAGGTTTTCCATTAAAATCCCGTTTACACTTTTATTTACACTTTATTCATAATTGATTGATAATCAAATTTAATCATAGCCATGGCGAGGCCACATAGGGCATTATAGAGCATTAACGGGACTCAAATCTTTATCAAATGCAGTATTGGTGAAGGTGCTGAGTTACGTTAATTACTTTTAATGCGCTTTTATTCGTCAATTTGTTTGCAGTCTTGTTGTAAGCAGCAATACCTTTTCCGCGCTCTCCCGTTCTATCGTTCGTGTTCAGCAGGCATTTTCAGCGTCGGAGGTTTTTTTATTATTTTTTGACTGGTAACGCAGTGTATGGCCTTAAGGCTTCTTGTTGGTATATCGGGTGGTTCCCATCAGCTCTTGGCCAGTTAGGATCGTTACCCTTTCTGTTTCGTTTTATTCTATTAATGCCGAAGTTTCTATTTAAACAATGCATCCATTTTTTTTACTTCCTACTGAATAAGGCCGGGTAATTTTTTATATTCTTTACGCCGTGTGTTGTTACCATTGTAAGGAATAAGGTTCCCCTGGTGCCAGTGTTACTTCTAAACATTTTTAGTTATTTTCCAACTCAGTAGCATAGCTTTTCGGGATAACAAATTCATCAATTGAGAATTCAAAGTCCTGCCGGTCAATCAGTAATCAATTTGTGTACCCTGTTCGCCATTTGACGCTTTGTACCGCCAAATAGAAGTTTCTGTATGTACACTTGCTATGCCCAAGGCAATTTTGAGTTGTGTATTATGTTTTATGCAAATGCTTTCAAAAGCATCTCCATTCCAGGTTTTCCAGGAAGCACCGGCAGTGAATCTTGCCCAGGTACCTGCCCCACTGAATCTGCAGTGCTCAATGAATTTTATATAAAAATGAGCATATTCATCCGTTAGTCTGTATATGCTTTCTTTAACGGTTTTGCCAAAAGAGAGATAAGGTATTAATAAGCCCGATTCGGTAAGTTCATCGAGCAATTGTGAGAGATTTAAAACGAGCCATTGAAAGCCTTTTGCATGAAAGAACCGGACTTAGCACCGATAAGGTACACAACCGCCCCAGCAAATAATCGCTTTTTTAAGTCCTTCTTTTTAAATTACTTTTTCATGTTACAATTTATTGGATATTTCAGCAGGTAGTATTATTGCAGATCAGTTACTTTTCGTTTTGACTAAATGCTCCCTTATAAAATTCCTTTTCATAAAATTCCCACCCTTTGAAAGCCTCATCAGCATTTAGAAAGAATAATAATACCTCTTCACTTTCTATATCCTTACCAAATTCTTTAATAACCGCATTGGTGAATTTTCCCTTTATGGGATGCAGCGATTTTATTTTTGTCCTTTCAACTGTAATACCCACAACTAAATTATTTATATAAATAGTAACTACGATTTGTGCCGCAAAAAAACAGTAGTTAAATTTTAAAAGAGCAGGCAATTGTGGAAACAATCACCCGCTTACCCCTAAAACCAACTGCTAACTGCCAAAAAAGTGTAAGTAGCCTTAACTTGTAAGAACCTCGATTTTCAAATTCCATATAATTTTTGTAAATGTAAAAATTGATAAAAACCTGAATTCTTATTTTCATATTGTACTCAAATAATTTGATATTAAGGTTCATTGAAGTAGTCGCATTTAGTAAGTTCTAATGTGAAATTCAAATACACGCTTTGTAAAAATTATACGTACTCTGGGTTATAGGATAAAATATAATGAAATATTTCCTAACTCGTGTACATTGTTTATTACCGATAACATAGTGGCTGTAAGTATCTTTCTTCATTTCTGTGGAAGTGTTTTGAATTACCTCTTATATTCAAAAAATCATTGTCTTCATAATTGCGAAGAGTGGCTCCCTGTTTTGTTTGTGCATGTGTACTACCAACGCAAGCACAAGAACTTTAAGGAATAATAAATAAAGTACATTTTCTCTCATCTTAAAACTTTTAAACTTTAATAAATACCAATACGCAGCAATCATTTTCAATTGCTCATTCTCAAAAAATAGTAAGTGTGTAGTAGGTGAGGGGTGTAACGAGGGACTATACAAAAGTGCGGGCGGAATACTGTTTATTTTATTCAATAAATACCATTGTTTTTGAAAATATAATTCATCGCTGCCTTCAATTAAGCAATGAATCTAAAAATCAAAATGTATTGGTGGTAAAGACAAATTCACTATTATTTAAATTACCAGTTTTACAAAACAAACATTAAATAATCTGATTTTGTAAAAGTTGGTATAAAATGAAAAGAATATCAATTAATGGATTTGGCAGAGCTTCTTTAAAAGTGATTATAGATACGCCTCGCCTTGAAGTAATAGCTATCAATGACCTGATGAGTATTGGAAATGCGGCATACCTGCTTACTTACGAAAGCATCTATGGCAAATATCACGAAAATGTGATTATCGGCGAAAATCACATGTTTGTTAACAATAAAAAAATAGTTTTCTTTCCCGAAAAAGATCCGGCAAAACTTCCCTGGAAGGGCTTGAATATTGATGTGTTAGTACAATAACGGTAGGGTCCCTATCAGGCATTACTTTTATTGCTGAGCGGCTAACCAACAGGGATGAAATAAATCAAATATTTATAGAAGAATTTGCAACAGAGCGATATAAGTCTGTATTAGCTGATATCAACGAACCACTGATATCTACGATATAATTAAAAGTCCTTTTGCAGTAATTATTGATTTGGAAATGACAAGAGTTGGAGATGGAGATTTAGTGAAAGTAATGTCGTGGTATGATAATGAATGGGGATTTGTAATCAAATGATCAGGCAAATACTTGCTTTATAAAATTAAAAAATACTAATTATGAAATTTGCGTGGCTAATTATTGTTTTTGTATGCGGTGCTTTGCTTCCCTTTCAGGCCGGCTTAAATGCACGATTGGGTAAATCAATAGAAAGTCCTATATATGCCTCTATGTTTTCCTTTATTGTCGGAGCAATAACGGTAGCCATCTATCTCCAGTTTACAAAAGAGACTATAACATGGCCTGGGGTAAAATCGGCTTCGATGTTCTCCCTGCTGGGCGGTGGTATAACGGGCGCTATTTTTATAACAGCAACTATGCTTGCCTTACCACGAATAGGAATGGCATTGACGTTTGGTCTTGTGGTGGCTGGTCAGGTAATTGTTGCTGTTTTATTAGACCACTTTAAAATTTTGGTGGCAGAGCAACATCCTTTCAACTTATGGCGGCTTATAGGAATAATATTAATAATGCTTGGAGTAATAATCGTTAGAAAATTCTAGCTTCCTCAAAATGGTACGGAGCTAAAATCGAATATCTATATTTTAGTTAAATGATTTATTTATGAAAGTATATATGAACAAATGGGCGGCGATTATTGGGTTACACGAATGTGGATTTACGGAAGACTTTGTTTTTTTAGGAAAGAATGTTTTGTGGGTACAACAAAAAATATTGTTATT
This sequence comes from Ferruginibacter sp., assembly GCA_031424955.1. Lineage (GTDB taxonomy): Bacteria > Bacteroidota > Bacteroidia > Chitinophagales > Chitinophagaceae > Ferruginibacter. Next base: position 8,172 of record JANPIJ010000156.1, read on the forward strand.
AAAAAAAGATATTCAATTACTTGAATATCATTGTTTCGACTCCGCCTCCGGAAATAAAATGCACATTTTTGGTTTAATTTCGAAATGCTTTTATAGTAAAGGTATTTTAATAGTCCATCAAAAAAATCATGAAAGAAAAAATATACCGCTCGTTGACAAAGACCTGATAAGAATTACCAAAATACAAATGGCAGATAGCTATGGAGGCGTTTTATAAGAATCATTTTGCTATTTAAAATGTTATAAACTTAATTATAATGCACTACACGAGAATATTTGCAGATGACAATGGAGACAGCCATTTTGAAATGGTCCATGTACCTCTTACAGACAACGGTATTATGGGATCTATATCAATGCCGTTTGAAACGAAGGCACATATTCAGGGAGAATAAAGCTGACTTTGATCGGGATTTTCACAATGCACCAACAAGACAATTTATAATTTTATTAGACGGCGAAATAGAAATCACTACCAGTCTTGGTGCCGTAAGAAGATTCAGGGGCGGAGAAATATTACTGGAGGAAGATACTATTGGTGCTGGTCATAAAACCGAGAACATCGTACAATGCATTCGCAAATCCCTATTTATAACGTTATGAGGACACACCCAACTGCACTAAAAAAAGGATTTTCACTTGAGGAAACTATTGCCATTCGGGAGGGAGAATTAATTGATAACAAATAAAATGCGGTGATACTATTGGCAAAAAACAAAGTGGAAAACAAAGTTAGTCCCAAATTTGAATTACTGCAAGCCTTTTATGGCATTGGCTACGATGAAACCGCTTTGGTAGAATTGATTGGATTAGTGAGTGTTATCATATTAACGAACTACATATTTGCTGCAACAAATATCCCCATAGATTTCCCCCTGGCTGAGCCATTAAATTAGGCTGAAAAGTATTGATACATTCTCAATCCCATGTAAATTGAAGGTTGCACAAATTTTGTGCAGCCTTTTTGCATTACTTTAAATATATTATTTAACATTTTTCCGTACCATTTAAAATGGGCAATCCTATTATCTAATTTATGTTTCTATGCCCTATTTTTCTCCCACCTTTATTATATTTACAAGGCTTACCACTCCTCAAAAACTCCGATAACCTGAGAAATACTGCATGAGATTCAAGCTTGATGCTAAATTTTGATCCTAGCCTTAAAAATCTATTGATAGATCTCATTAATATTTATTGGTGGGTAATTTTTTTTAAGTATTGAATGGCATTAAAACATAACCCGGTAAGTAAATGAAAAAAAAAGATAACCAAAGTCAGATTTTACTTTCATTATGTGATGAGATCGTCCGCATAAGGGGAAAGCAGGACATGTTAGATATTATCATCCACAAGTTGAAAAAGCATATACTCTTCGATGACAGTTTTATTCTACGTTATAACAAAAATACCAGAACCTGCAGGCCATATATTTATTCAGAAAATATCCGTTCTCAAGATCCGGAATATAAAACTTCACTCGATCTGGAGTATCCGGTTACTGACGACTCTGTTGGGGAAATCAATTATCCGCAAGTATATAATGTAGCTGCATTGTTACCACTGGGCATTGAGAAAATTGATTTTATGCATCGGTCAGGAATAAAGGAATTTGCTGTTATAAAATTGATTGAAGGCAATGAATTAAGAGGATTGTTTATACTATTATCAGAAAAAACTAATTCCTTTAAGCCCGAAGACCTCGATTTACTGCACAGGCTATCCTATCAAATATCAACCGCTACAGCCAATATTATTGCTAATGAAGAAATTGCAAAAAGGGAAGAAGAAAAATCAATATTACTTTCCCTAACCAGTGAAATCGCTGCCGTTAGAAATAAAGACGAATTATTGGGGTTGCTTAATAATAAATTAAAAAACCTGTTCCCCATTATAGGGTTTGGGATTACCCTGATAAATGCAGATGGAAAAACGCATAGCCCTTTTGTTGTTGATGTACACGATGAACTTAAAATAGGCAATGACTTTAAAAAAGCGATTTCTCTAACATATAGTACTACAGATGGTGTATTTAATGTTTTTATTAGTGTAGATGATCCTGTAACGCTTGAGGTGGATGAACTCGCCCAAATGGATGAGGCTCCTGCGTATGTGGACTTCTGGAAAAAAATGGATGTGAAGCAGGTTGTGGGCCTTCCGATCCGGGGAGGGGCAAATAACCTGGGTTGCTTCATCTTGCTTCATGATCATTCTTCAAGCGAAAAAATAAACAGCAATTTGTTTAAGAGCCTATGCGCCCAGGTTTCCATAGCCATTTCACATATCATAGCTAATGATGAAATTGCAAAAAGAGAAGAGGAAAAGACAATCTTGCTATCATTGAGTGCTGAAATCGCATCATTAAAAGATAGAAATGACTTGTCCCGGATAGTTAATACAAGGATAAAGAAATTATTTTCAATCAGGCAATTTGGAATTGCCCAAGTAAATGAAGATAAGGTTACGCATAGCGCCTTTATGATGGATCTTGGAGACCCTATTCACAATCATAACGAATTTTCAGCTGTAACCAGTTTAAAATACAGTATAACTGACACTGCTTTTAGTAGCATCATGGCTTCGGACGATCCGGTGATGCTGGATGTTTTACAACTTGCTGAAGAGCCGGATCCTCCGGCATATGTTCAGTTCTGGAAAGCCGTAGGATTTCAAAAACTTTTATGTCTTGCCCTACGTGTGGGCGGCAATAATATCGGTTGCATATTTTTTAATATCAATTCCGATGAAATAAATACCCTAAGCACCACTTTGCTGAAAGGCGTTTGTGCCCAGCTATCGGTCGCCATGTCAAACATATTAGCCAATGAAAAAATTAAAAAAGCGGGTGAAGAAAAGTCCTTGCTGCTATCGTTTAGCAACGACATTGCAACTGTTAGAGATAAAGACGGTTTAAGACTGATTATTAAACAGTATTTAAACAATATTTTTCATATCAACGAATATATCATCACAACCCGCAATAACGATGGCGAGTCTTACAGCTACTTCCTCCACCATTCGCAGGGAGATGATCCAACAGATGAGGGATGGAAAATATTGTTGAGCAATCGAATTCCGGTCAAAGGTGCTTTTATTGGTGCTGTTTTGCAATCGGAAGAAGCCGTTTTCGTTATCGAAGACATTATACGGGAAAACCAATTCTATTTTCCGGCCGCTTCTTTCTGGAAGGCAGCCGGTGCAAAAAAAGTAATGGGCTTCCGGCTAAAGGTTGCCGAAAAAGATGTTGGGCTTTTAGTTATCCAACCAGGCCAGATCAATAACCAATTACTAAAAGCTATTGCTGCACAGCTTGCAATAGCTATTGCAAACATTGTCGGCATCGAAGAAATTGTGGGCCGGGAAAAAGAAAAATCAATGTTGCTGGAATTCAGTAATTCCATCGCTTCTGTCAGAGACAAGTCTTCCCTTTCAAAAATTTTAAACCACGCACTAAAGGCTTTACTTGGAATAATAGAATATGCCATACATGTATTAAGCGAAGATAAAAAAACGCATCGTCCTGTTTTTTATGACCCTGATGCAGAGTTTGCAAAGCACCCTGCTTTTCTTGCAATGATCAAGCAGCAAACAGATGTGAACGATGGCATATTCAGTACTATTCTTGCCTCAGATGAACCTATCTCTTTCGATGCAGAAAAATGGGTTACCCTTGAAAGACCACCGGTATATGCTGATGCAGCAATTGATATCGGTTTGAAAAAACTAACAGGGGTAAGAATTCATTTAGGAGAAGAAAACATAGCAGTTTTAAATTTCAGGCACGATGATGTTAACATGACACCAGATCAACATCCATTATTAAAAAGCATCTGCTCGCAAATTGCCGTTGCCATATCGAACATTATGGCCAATGAAAAGGTATTAAATCAACTGAATGAAATTAATAAATATAAACAGCAATTGGAAGAGGAAAAAACCTATTTGCGTGAAGAAATCGAGACTTCGCAGAATTTTTCTGAATTGATTGGTGAAAGTGGAGAAATGAAGAAGATATTTCGGCTGGTCCAACAAGTTGCTTCATCAGAAAGTACTGTTTTGATACTTGGTGAAACTGGTACCGGAAAAGAACTGATAGCGAGGGCCATTCACAATGCATCACCACGTAAAAGTAAACTGATGGTAAAAGTTAATTGTGCTGCAATACCTGCTAACTTAATCGAAAGCGAATTATTTGGGCATGAACGAGGCAGCTTTACTGGTGCCACAGAGCGGAGGATTGGAAAATTTGAATTGGCACACAATGGCACATTGTTTCTGGATGAAATTGGAGAAATGCCATTGGAACTGCAAGTCAAATTGCTGAGAGTATTGCAGGAAAAAGAGATAGAACGGGTAGGAGGAAAAATGACCATTAAAGTTGATGTAAGAATCATAGCTGCAACAAACCGTGATCTTGAAAAGTTTATGGAAGAAGGTAAATTCAGGAGTGACTTATATTACCGCCTGAATATTTTCCCCATCAGCTTGCCCCCCCTGAGAAATCGTAAAGAGGATATCCCCGGGTTGGCCCTGCACTTTTTGAAACGCTTTTCAAAAAAGGCTGGCAAAAAAATTAATTCAATTAGCAATAAAACGTTGCAGGAACTTACCCAATATAACTGGCCGGGTAACATCCGGGAACTTGAGCATTTCATTGAGAGAAGTGTACTGCTTGCAAACAACGATACAATTAAAGAGGTACAACTACCCGCATCGCCCAAAAGTTTGCCGGGTACTAAAAGCTTTGAAGAAGCTCCTGTTAAAACTATTGATGAAATTGAGCGTGACTACATTTTAAAAGTCTTAAAATATGTAAAAGGAAAAATTTCAGGCGAAGGGGGGGCTGCTGAATTATTAGGCCTTCACCCAAGTACATTACATTCAAGAATGAAACGACTGGGTATCCGAAAAGAACATTCTGGTTAAACCGCCATGCGATTAACCTCCGAAGTAAATTTACAGTTCCTGTAACAAAGTTTCAAAATCTTCAAATCCATGATACTTGTATTCATTGCTTATGATCAGCTATGCAATAAGAATATTCATCCTGAATTCGGAAGGAGGATGCCCAAATTGTGATTTGAAAAGTCTTGAAAAATGGGCTATGCTATCGAATCCTAATGTGTAACAAATATCAGTTACAGTCATGTTGGTACTTGATAAAAGTTCCTGCGCCTTTTCCAATCTTTTTTTTCTTATCCATTGAGATGGGGGCATATTGTAAATGGCCAGAAAATCTCTTCGGAAACTCGATAAACTTCTTCCGGTTAAAACTGCCAGTTGGCTTAGCGAAAGTGAATTCATAATATTTTCTTCAACGGTACTTGTAATATTACTTCTATAATGTTCTCTTAAATCAAGCACCTGCTCCAGTACTTGGTTACCAATACCAGCCAGGTAAAATAGAAGTTCAAATAATTTAATTTTTACTAAACTATACCCAATTTTTTCAGGCTGTATAAAAAAATGCTGCAGGGAATCCATGTATTTTGATAGTTGCTGGCCGGCAGTATTGATAGTTACACACGGAGCTTCGCTTTTTGCTATAACGGATATCTCCGCCATCTTAATAAACTCTTTTACCAAATCATATTTTAATGTTACCACGATAAATTCATTTTTTGGTTGATCATATAATTGGCAGTTAGAACTTTGGTATTCAATTAAAATATCTTTTTTAAGAAAAGCCATCTCATTTGTGCCAACAACATAATTCACTTTACCATGCCGAATATTGATGGTACCTACTGTTACAAAAAGTAAAACATTTTCTTCTAAAAATAAAGTACCAGCCATCGACTGATAACAGGTATGTGTCTCTATTGCTTTATATCCATCTAGTATTAGGCTCTTTTTATTTACTAAAGGAACTTCAATGCTATCGGTTGTTGTAATTGGTAGCGTTTGCATTTTCGAAGATTTTAGTATGATGAAATAATTATTTAAGAAATTGCGACACGTGCCGATGTGGATTTAAATAAAATTGTTTTAAGATAGCATGGGTATTAATTTTCAAAACAAGTGCCACAACTTAACTTATTGTTTAATAGTCATTTAAAACAAATTTGTTGTTTAGGGAGTCGTGATATTTCGTCAGTTGACGATGACACTCTTTAAATATCGAAGACAATATTTAAAGCAAGGGCTATAATAGCGCAGAGAAGCGCAGGTGAACTTTTATATTCGGGAAAGATTATCATACAAAAAAGGATGCCATATTCCGACATCCTTTTTTGTAAATTATCAACCTACTTATTGGATCAAATAGGTACTGAATAATTTCAGACAATTGAAAACAGACAAATGTTTTATCCGAGATAAGCCCTAACCATCCAGGCCATTTTTTCATGTTTACCAAGTAACTCCGTAACAAGGTCACTGCTACCAAGGTCTTTGTGCTTATTAGCAAATAAAGGAATTAACCTACGTAGATTATTGATGATAGTTTCATGTGATGCCAGGAGGTATTTCAACTGATCATTCTGAAAATTAGTATAGGCATTCTCAATTAAACTTGTAAGCCTCAAGTAATCAGCCAACCGGGCTTCTGTATAATGCCCAATAGTGCGTATCCTTTCTGCGATCTGATCCATCATTTCATCCAGATCAGTAAACTGTTGTTCATAAAATTTATGCATCTCATTAAAATTAGGTCCCTCAATATTCCAATGGTAATTTCTTGTTTTAATGTACAAAACCATTTCATCAGCAAGTAACTTATTTAACTCTACGCCTACTGCCTGTAAATGGGTTTCTAAAATTCCCAGATTTGGTTTCATGTTTTTTTATTTAGAATTAATCAATGCATACGTCAAATCGTAATTCATTTTTCCGAAAATGAATTGCGAAAAGTAAATTTAAAAGAATGCCCCCCCTTTTCTACGCTGTTCAAACTATTTGACTACTAAAGTCATTATATTTATTTTTACTATCAACAGCACTCCTTCTTCTAATGCTTTAGGTTTAGTATTTAGCAAAATTTAGAAACCTGCTTTTTAAAATCAGTGAATTTAATTCCAGAACTATTTTTGAAATATTTACTAAAATGTGAGGGGTCTAAAAAACCAAGATTGTAGGCAGTTTGTTTCAGGTTGTACCCCTCATATATAGCCCTGCGTTTTGCTTCAAGTATAACCCGGTATTGAATGTGATATCCGGCTGTAAATCCTGATACTTCTTTCACAATATTATTGAGGTAATTGGGAGTTACTGCCAGTATTTCGGCGTACTCTTTTACTTGCTTTTTTGTTGCAAAATGTTTTTCCAGCAGTGCAAAAAAACTGTTAGCCAACTCCATCCTTCTCGATTGAAAATTGTTTTGTTGCTCATTTTCAAAATGGCGGCTGAGGTATATGATAAATATTTTAAGCAGCCCTTTTAAAATCTCCAGGCGTAAATCGAAATAATTTTTAAATTCCTGCAACATCTCAGCAGCTATGCTTTTCATGAAAATATTTATCTGATCATTTATTTTAATTATCTGCGCATTCATGCAGTTACTAAACAATGGTGTATTAATTAACTCTGAAGCCTTTTTTTCATATAAGTCAAAAAACTCCCTGGCGAAGCAAATGATAAACCCTTTTGAATCACTATTAATTTCAAGTGTAAGTACCTGGCCCGGCTTTATATAATAGACTGTATTATCCTGGGTGTTGAATTTTGCCAGGTCTATAGTAATTTTTCCTACACCTTTCTCAATCCAAATGATTGCATAATATTCTTGAAATATTGATAGGGGATTACCAATTGATGTTTCAAGCAAACACTCTTCAATTGTATGAATCTCGAATTGATGATAGTCAGCATTTCTATGACTTCGTTTTGAAATTCGGTTTATAAGCATTGCTGTATTATTTAAAATTGTTTTACAATTTCCAGACCCCTCTGTTGTTTGAATATGTAGGATAACTGCAGAGAAATGCATTCCTATTAATATGCAAAGTTTGCATTTTGTCTGCCAGTAGGCTTAACTCTTTAATTCATATTATTTGATGAATTAATTCTTTTTGAGGTCCGGAACATATACCTCTAAAGCCGCTATATATACCTTGGCTTTACTTGCTTACCGGCGTTACTTTGCAATCTTGCTTTAGAGAATGTGGATAGTAGTATTATCAAATTGTCCCTTAGTTCTGAAATATTCACATGAGATGCAATTAGCGGCGTAAAAGTTTGCAAGATTTAATTTAGACAAATAAGATTTCAACATCAAAATACAATAATTATGAAAGAAAATAAGAAGGACATAGCCCCAGGAAGATTAGAAGGTAAAGTTGCAGTCGTTACTGGCGCAAACAGTGGAATAGGACTTGCTGCAGCAAAACGATTTGCCAGTGAGGGTGCATTTGTTTTCCTGATTGGGCGTCGTCAAAAAGAATTGGATGAAGCGATTAAAGAAATAGGAGAGAATGCCCTCGCTGTTCAAGCCGATGTATCTAATATGATGGATTTAGATAAGCTTTATGAGGTTGTACGAAAAACGGCCGGTATTATTGATGTCGTATTCGCCAATGCCGGAGGTGGTGATTTTATGCCGCTTGAAGACATTACCGAGGAGCATTACGATCGTATATTTTCTATAAATGTAAAAGGGCTTTTGTTTACAGTTCAGAAGGCCCTTCCGTTACTGCGGGATGGAGGTTCAATTATCCTGACAGGATCTACTGCAGCCACAAAAGGAATCCCTTCGTTCAGTGTTTACAGTGCCAGCAAGGCCGCCATCCGTAGTTTTGCTCACAATTGGATACTTGATCTTGCCGCTCGTAAAATACGTGTGAACGTTCTTGTGCCCGGTGCCACCTCAACTCCAGGTTGGCATGCATTATCTACCTCAGAAGAACAGAATAAAAAAATGCAGGAGATGACTAAAGCAGGTATACCGCTAGGCCGAATGGGCACACCGGATGAAATCGCTAACGCAGCTCTCTTTCTTGCATCAGACGAAAGTAGTTTCGTTAATGGCAGCGAATTATTTGTAGATGGCGGATCAGCACAGATCTAAATCATTTATTAAGGGAATTGAAATTTATAACTTCTTAAAAAACCAATCATGTCTGACACAGCACACCTGGTAAAACACCTGCCGAATGATATTAGAGGCACAGTATGTCATGAAAAAATATCCATTACCCAACGCAACTTGTATCCTTGAGAAAAACGATGTCAAGCTTTATTAGATGTTCTAAATTATCATAAGATCGTTAACATGGAAGAAAAGCGCCGGGGCATGGAAATATAGTAGTAAGATGGCCGATATGCTGTGCTACTTCAAAAAGCTGGGGATCTGTTTTAAAAGAGTTGTCTTTAAACAATACCA
>JANPIJ010000157.1:0-11659 GCA_031424955.1 Ferruginibacter sp.
ACAATTTTTGAAAAAGCCAATTAAAACCCTGTAATTTTATAACACATCATGCATCCATTGCTGCAAATTGTGCATCCTTATTTACCAAATGTTGTGCACGCTTAATTGCCAATAGTTGTGCACTGTCACTTACCGACTACAGCCTATAGGTGACTGGGAAAAAATCACACAAATCCATCAGGATATTAATTTAATGCTGAAACCTAAAAAAATACGGATACAAAAATAAAACCTTCTGATTACAGGGGTTGCATCTCCAAGGAAACAGCAGACAAATTAAATGCCCACGTAGAACAATCCCGTAACGAATGGAGCAACGGTATTTAGCAGACTCCAATATCATTATTGATTATGTCGGCAATAGAATGCCCGATAAAGCACTGCATATTTTAGATGTTTATTTTAATGATAACCTTACTATTTCTATCATCTCTAAAATTGAAGTGCTTGGTTTTAACGGTAATGATAATGAGTTAAAGCGGGTAGCTGAGTTTATTGCATTGGCGAATATTGTTTTTGTTGATGATGCCATTGCTGATAAAACTATAGAACTTCGTAAAATTTATAAAATAAAATTACCCGATGCCATCATCGCTGCTACTGCTTTAGTTTACAACCTTACAATCATTACCCGCAATACCTCCGATTTTAAAAACATCGAAGGGCTTGCTTGAATTAACCATTACACACTATAAATAAAAAAATACCAGCTTTTTTTTGCTGATGGCTCAAATCTGTTCCTTTTGGTAACGGCAGGTACCTGAAACCCATCCCACGAAACTACGCCTCATTCCAGCGCCTATTGTGTTGCCATTGAAGATGCAGAACAGACTATTAATTATTATGAGGAGAAGAAAGCCGGTTTGGGTCAGCGGTTTTCCGCACAATTACAGGTAACACTCAATACAATAAAACGGAACCCTTCTTTTGCAACCGTCCGTTATGACGATATACGCTGTGCCGCGATTAAAAAATTTTCTTACCTGGTTCACTATCTATCAGTGAAGAGGAACTGTTATTTATTATCATCGCTATTTACTCCAATTACAGAGAACCGCTTTGGTAGAAATGCTCTTTATTTTTTACGGAAGGTAGCCTCTAATTATTCAAAACGTTGAACAAAACTAAAGGATATACAATTGAACTAACCGGGCAGACACAAGACAGGAGTCTTGCGTCCCGAGGTGAAATTTATTTTTAGACGGATTACGGTAAAAACATTCTTATCTTGTTATTTTACATTTAACTTACTATTTCATTTTAACTTTTAAGGTTTGTATATTTGCCAATAACTATGATTACAGGTTCTTTTTAACTTCAAATGCCGGAACAGATTAAAACAATCAACACTTTTTCCGAACAGGAAAATAATGCAGGTTTATTTCACGCTGGATGATATTATGTATGAAGTTAAAAGCAGAAAAGTTTACCCTAAATAATTTATGCCATGGACACAATGCTGATACAACTTACCAACCAAAAAGCCGCAGGTCTTTTGCATGAGCTGGAAGAACTGCATTTGATTAAAGTGCTGAAAGAAAACATTGCTGAGGCTAAGCCTAAGCTGTCTGATAAATACAACGGTATCTTCACTAAGGAGGAAGGGAATAAATTACATGAACACATTCAGCAAATGCGTAGCGAATGGAACAGTATTTAATTGACACCAGTGTAGTGCCTGATTATTTTACCGCTTCCTTCCCCGCTGCTGGCATGCAATTTATGGATACCGTTATTAATGCTATCCCCAATCTTTCTGTTATTACACAAATAGAACTGCTTTGCTGGAAAACTGATGCAGCTACCGAACAAAAAGTAAAAGATTTTATCAGCGATAGTAATGTGCTGGATATTACACCTGATGTTACTACACAATGCGTAAACCTACGCAAAGGCAAAAAGATAAAAACGCCTGATGCTATCATTGCCGCTACTGCTTTGGCTTACGGCTATACTATCATTACCAGCAATGAAAAAGATTTTACGAATATTAATGGGTTGAAGATTATTAACCCTCATAAGTTATAGCATAAAAAAGCTACCAGCTTTTTTAACTGGTGGATTAATAATTCCAACAGGCGCATGACCCCGTGCTGACTCCTTGTACACACCCACAAACTTCGACTTTATTCGTTATATACCAATTAAGAGAGGTCGGTTTTAATATTAGCACCAACATAATTGTCGTAATGCCCACAATCCTCGTATAAATAATCAGTGAATTTTTTGTAAAATTTAGACCAGTAGTTTTTTTCCACAAGCAATTTTCTTTGAGTTAAATATTTGATGCTACATAATCTCAATTCAAAAACCTTTAATTCACAGAACTTCTCCAAAAGAAGCTTTGTATAATAATAATTATCAATTGTTCCATCACTTATCCTCTTACCGCCCGGTTGCAACCGACGGCCGGATTGACTATCTTTAATGAAACGGTCATACATTTCAAAAAAACAATACACTTTTTTGTGGGAAATAATCATACGTTCTATAATATTAAAAATGAATAATGTCTTGAAAATAAGTAGTTAATTGGGTTATTCTGCTTATTTTATGCATATTTGTAATCAATGAAGTTCTTTGCAATTCAGAGTTAAGCTCAATTCAATTAGTATCCGTTTGGGATGGTAATTCCAGGAAGAAAGTATAGCGCTGGAAGTGGGTACCGGTATGGGTTTAATGGGAAGGAGAATGATAATGATGTAAAAGGTGAGGGCAATCAGCAGGACTATGGATTTAGGATTTACGATCCGAGGATTGGTAAGTTTTTAAGTGCTGATCCATTACATTCAAAATATCCTAGTTGGACTCCTTATGCCTTTGCAATGAACGATGTTATTAGATGTATTGATCTGGACGGAGCAGAGAAAAAAGTTGTTATACATTGGATCGACGGGTTTTATGAAGACGGGAAGCCTAAAATAAAACAAACAAGGGTTGATATCAATCAAAGTATCACTTACCATAATGTTTATTTAGCTACCGGATTACCAACCAATGACGGAAAGAAGTATGCGGCGACTGAGGTTTACTATGCTCTTCCAGATGGCAGATTTGTACAGGCTGAAACGATGTATGAAGAAATTGGAAATGGTAAACCAAAGCCTTCAGCAGGGTACAATTACTTAGATCCAGCAACCTCATGGAACAAACAGTTAGATGATGCATCCTACATAACGGAAGGACCTAAAGGTTATTTTCCTGCTTTTGCAGAAATCTTAAGCAGGGATGCAAACGCACCAGACCACGCTATGGCTATGGAGGATTTCACCGGAGTTGAAGCGGCATTTATAGTAATTGCACATGTAAATTTAAAAGGTGGAATGGGCTCCTGGATTGAAGAGAATCAAGCTGGTCGTTCTGCTTTCACTAAAAATTATCAGAAACAAATAACTGAGAAGGAGAATCAAGACTTTTTATATAATGGAGTTAGATATGATGGTACAAAAAATGGAGTTCTTCTAGATGCAAAGGGTAAATATGCTTTTTTATTAAAGAAGGGATGGGCACAAGAAGGATTATTAAAACAAGCACAACGTCAGATAAAAGCGGCAAATGGAACAAAAATTGAATGGCATTTTGCAGAACAAGAAGCTGCTAGTACTGTTCAGCAATTATTTAAAGACAAAGGTATAACAGGTATAGACGTTCATTACACTCCTTCTGTTGGTAAAACGCCGTAAATAAATTTACACTTATGAAAGATAATTATTTTTTGGGGATATATTGGGAAGCAAGAAATGATAGCGTCGAACTCTGTGTTAATATGCTTTATGAGACATTTGTCTTTTTAGATGAATGTGATGATTCTTTTCATTTTTGGTATACAACTCAACGACCCAAAAAGGGACAAGTAATAGAACCTATAAATTTGAGTAAAGAAGGAATTAAAGACCTGTTAATTAAAGGACAAAATTTTAATGATGATGGCACGTTGAATTCTGATTTAGGGTACTTAGTTTATTTGAAATCTAGCAAAGATTTTAGTAAGGCGCATGTAATCTCTATAACATGCGGCAATGTTAGTAAACTGCTCAAAAATAGTGTGACGTTAAATATGTATAATAGTAAAGATCATCCAAATCTTAATAATAATAAATTTTTAGAAAAAATTTATTTGCGATTGGTTGAAATATGGCGACCAGCGAATGGTATTATCAGGCATAATAACAATAATTTGTTAGCAAAAGTTTACAACTGAATTTTAGCCATTTTTTCCTGTTTCTTTTAGTAACGTCCGGCACTGGAAACCCAACTCTCAAGCCTACGCCTTACTCCATTGCCTCAAAGTAGCGGTTGTATTTAAATAAACAAAGAATCAATAAAATCTCGCTCCTCCTTATACTTTTCTAATAATAAAGCTTTGCCCTTGATTATATTAGCGTCAATATAATCTAATCCTTGATTTGTTACTTCATACTTTTCGATCCCGTTTTCAAGTGTTTTTTTTATTAGTTCTCCCTCTTCTAATTTTTTAGTAATATCTAATACAGTTATTATATCAAATTTCCATGCTAGCACTTTGGTTAGCGAATATGAATCACGAAATCCTTTAACCTTATTAATTAAAAATAATGTTATAAAGCTATTTAAATCAAATAAGCACATTCTATTCAAACGTTTATTATACAAGAACAATATCAATATTACTTAATTCCATCTTTTACTTCTTTTGCCATTTGCTCATTACCTGCTTTTATAGCCTCTTCAGTATACAGCTTCTTTTCATAATCCCTATGGTACATATTTTGCTCTTTTAAAACTGCCTCATGCGCTTCATTATATGTCCTGCCTTTTTTCATTAATTCCGATTCACGCAGCTCATGTTTTGCAAAGTTTATGTCAATTTCAGTTGCTTTCATTTCTTTGTTTGCAATCTTCTCCATCCTATCTAACATTATAGTATTTTCTGCTTTTACTCCGAACTGTTCAAGATGAGCCGTAACTTTTGATAATGTTTTTTGCCCAATAATAAATTTTCCACTTAAATAGGGTATCTTAATTCCTAATTTTTTTACCCCCTTCATAATTGGCGGAACAGGAATTACAATCTCCGTCCCAAACCAAAAACCTGCCCCAAGTGCAGAGCCAGCTACATCAGGGTCTGTACTCATTAAATTACTACCCCATTGCTTAAACCCTGTTTTCATACCGTTCCAAGTTTTTACTGGATTCGATACTGTCTTTACTACACTTTTTACTATTTGCTTTGGATGGGTTACTGCATTAAAAGTTCCTTCCACTGTATTCCTCGCAGAGGATACATACCCTTTACCCATTGCAACCATCCCTTTACCAGTTTGATCTGCAGCAGTTGTACTTTGTAATTGCCTCATACTAACCCCGCCGCCAACACCAGCAGCTTCAAGCCCATCTAAATCTATAGCTTGTATTGGTGTATTACTTGCAAACTGATAAGGTGTTAATTCAGGGTACTCTTGCGTTACTGGGTCTTCTGATAAAAATCTTCCTATACGTGGATCGTATATTCTAAATCCATAATCCTGCTGGTTACACTCACCCTTCACCTCACTATCATTCTCTTTTCCATTAAATCCATACCGGTAACCAGTTCCAGCACTATACTTCCTGCCCGGAATTACCATCCCAAACGGATAGTAATCATTGGCAGTAACAACGTCCGCAGTATAATAATCACTTGTGGTGCCGTTGGTGGTATGCTGCAGCTTCATATCACTGACCGTTACCAAAACATTGCCCAAATGATTCGACAACTCAAAGAACTTATTTCCTCTGGTAAAGGTATTGGTATTAATCCTTCTCTAAAAATCATGTTGCTATCAAGTATCGTAATTATTTATGCACTTTAAACCCTATTGGCTCTCTCGGTGGATTAGGAGGATTCAATGATTTTTTTAATGCCGTAAATATTACTTCTATATATTCTTCATTCTTTGCTGTCCTGCTGCCTTGTTTTTTTAACTCCTTTTCAATTTTTTCCAACTTTAGCAAAAATATCTTTGTGAGTAAGCAACATTGCACGAAGCCTGGTAAATATTATGATGATCCGGATATTTACTTCGATAGCCCTATCACTATTCAAAACGCTTGATAACATAGCTACTCCCTGTTCGGTAAAAGCATATGGCATTTTCTTGTACCGCCCCAACTTGATGTTCCATTTTGGAATATCAAAGTCTTAAATTCTGCTTCTGTAACCTGGAACATACAATCATCAGGAAAACTTTTTAAATTTCCCTTTACAGCCTTATATAAATTACCTGTAGTTACATCGTAGAGATCTGCCAGGTCTTTAACCATAGGCGCCGGACCCCATCCTGTGTCTGTTTTGTCGCTGAAAGGAAATATTAAGACACAGCTCGGAATGCTACGCCAGCTAATATGGCCATAATTTGGGTCGGTCAAAAAAAATTCATTGGTTCATAAAAATTTCTACGGTTTAAAACCTATTCGCTGCCTTGGTTTTAGTGGCGGGTTTATCAACTTATCTAAGGCGTTGTAAATTTCTGTAAAACGGCTGTCATATTGATTCCTCATTTCTGTTAGTATCTGCATAATCTCTTTATAATTGGCAGCTACTTTCCTTAAGGCTATAAAAGTCCGCATAATTACAATATTCATTTCAATGGCCGACCTGGTTTTCAAAACGCTTGATAGCATTGCAACGCCTGTTTCTGTAAACGCAAAAGGAGTTGCACCGCCTAAATACTTTTTGTGTGGTATCACATTTTGTGATACCACTATTTCTATTTCATCATGTGTTAATTCAAACATAAAATCCACCGGAAAGCGGTCCATATTTCTTCGTACGGCTTGTTTTAATACTCTTGTTTCTACCCCATATAACTCTGCTAAATGCACATCCAATATTATTTTTTCGTCCCGCAAAAAAACAATTTTTTTAATTATTTTTTCTTCGGCTACAGCTATTTTTTTTATTGCATTTGCCATATTGGTTTTATTAAGTATTCACAAATATAATTTTAAAGACAATCCCATTGAAGGGTAGTTTTCTATATCCACAGACAGTCGCAGTTTGTAGGTGTGTACAAGGAGTCAGGACGGAGTATTGGGCCTGCTAACCTGCTGAAAATTTTAAAACTTCCTGCCTATGTATGAAAATAAAACCAACAATCCATTAAATCTTTCTATAAATTCGGTCTTAAAAAGTTAACGACACGTCCAACCATCAACTTTCAACCATAAACCATCAACCTTAATTTATGGAACAAACCACTTTAGGTATTGGCACCAGGCTACAACACACGCAATTCGGACCTGGTGTTATTTGCGGTGTGCGGTATGCAACTTATCTTATCTCCTTTATTCACCATGGTATTAAAGAAATTGAAAAAACCGATTTCCACCTTGATGAGATCATTCCCGAAAATGTAACTGTGGAAGTAGAAACGGTGTCGGAAACAGAAAAAGCATTGCTAAAGATTTTGCGGCTATGGGGCGATGTTACTGAAATCGTTCCATTGGGTGACCGCTGGAAAGGAGGCACCATGTTGCTGCAACCATACGACAAAACCCAGAAGCCAAAGGAAATTCCGATTGATATTTTCTTTCATAAAATTGTAATGCTCCGTGACCGGCTTCGGGTGCTGGAACAAAATATTAACAGCCATAAAATACTGACCGATGCTGATAAGGTAAACCTGCAGCAATACATTACCAGGGTGTATGGTTCGCTTACCACATTCAACGTGTTGTTTAAAGATAAAGAACACTGGTTTGTGGGGGATAAAGGATCGGGGGAATAATCTATCCCGGCATTCGTAACAGTACGGACAGGAAAGCGTACAAGGTTTCATCCAGGTATCGGTATGATTTGTTAACAAAAGGGAGATAGCAATTTGCTTTCTGCGTGAGTGTAGTAACGGACAGACACAGGACGGAGGCCTGCGCCTGCAAAGCCTGCAAAAGTGCAGATGAAAAATAATTTTCGTAATCAATCTTGAAAGTCTCATTCATTCAATAAAACCAATCAATCTCATTTATGATTTTTGCTCAATCCACCAAACCATTGCTTCAGCGATTTCTTTTTTCTTCCCGCTATATTACCTGCCTGGTTTTATTAGTATCGCTCATCACAGAATATGGCTGCAGGAATAAACCAACACCGGTGATGTATGGGGATAACGAGGAAGCCGGGCATTATGCAGCCATCAACGGTATCAAAATCTATTACGAAGTGTATGGAAATGGTGAACCCGTGGTACTGTTGCATGGCAATGGCGGCTCTATAAAATCCGTGAGGGAGCAAATCCCTTTTTTCTCCAAACATTTTAAAGTAATAGCAGTTGACAGCAGGGCACAGGGCAAAACAAATGATGGCGGCGATAGCCTTACCTACGATTTGATGGCGGCAGATTTAAATGGACTGCTGGACTATCTTAAGATTGATTCGGCCCGGATCATCGGTTACAGCGATGGTGGTATTACAGGCCTGATCACTGCATTTCGTTATCCCAAAAAAGTAAAGATGCTGGCCACCGTATCGCCCAATATCCGCCCCGACAGCGCTGTGCTCTACCCACCGGTAGAAGCGGATGGAATAAAAGAACTGGCCAAATATGAAGACTCTTTAAAGGCGGGTTTTACTGCAGTTGCCGGTAAGGTAAAACTGCTGCGGTTAATGCAATATCATCCGCATATTACTCCCGCCGAACTCTCTTCCATTAAAGCACCGGTACTGGTATTGTGCGGCGACCGCGACCTCATTCAATTATCGCATATCATTGAAATTTTCAGGGGCATTCCCAACGCTAATTTATCTGTACTGCCTGCATCCACCCACTTTGCTTTAAGGAAAAATGCAGACGTGTACAATGAAACAATTGATCGTTTTTTTACAAGGCCGTTTATCATGCCTAATTCTTATTAACGAACCGGGTACAGGGTGAGTCGTGAATTATCCACTACCCGATAGTTATCAGACGGTCAATATTATTTGTTTAGCCAGGCATGTCAATTGCCCCGTCCAATAGGGCGGGTACCAGTACTAACAGTAAGAAATTCGGCTTTAGCCTAAAAAGGTTGTTTGGCTAAAGCCAATAAAGAATAATCAATCATCCACGCTCTGAAGAGCGTGGCAAATGAAAGTTGATCATTAACTAAACGACATTGATTCACCATTGACTATTCACCATGACTATTCACCATTGACCATACACCATTCACCATTGCCCACAATAAAACCATATAATAACACATGAAAAAAATCTTCCTTATACTGCTCCTGCCCTTACAACTATTGGCGCAACCGTTTACTAAAACTGAAATCAACCGCTGGCAACAGCAGGCACTACAGGTAAATATTATCCGCGACAACTGGGGCATTCCACACATATATGGAAAAACCGATGCGGATGCCGTATTTGGATTACTCTACGCCCAATGCGAAGATGATTTTAAACGTGTAGAGATGAACTATATTGAAAAGCTGGGCAGGCTGGCAGAGATAAAAGGAGAAGGGGAATTGTACAACGACCTATATCTGAAACTCATCATCGATTCAACCGCTTCCGTAAATGATTATAATAAAAGTCCGGCCTGGTTAAAAAAACTACTGAACGCTTTTGCGGATGGCGTTAACTATTACCTGTATAAACATCCCAAAATAAAACCTGCCTTGCTCCATCGCTTTCAACCCTGGTACCCGCTGTTGTGGACGGACGGAAGCATTGGCGCTATCAGCACCGGCGATGTTACCGAAGATGAGGTGAAAAATTTCTACACCGGAAAAAATGCACCCGTAGTTCAAAATGAAAAAAAGTTCCGGGAGATCAGCACCGGTTCCAATGGATTTGCCATTGCGCCATCCAAAACCGCTTCGGGCAATGCGATCTTATATATCAACCCACATGTTACTTTTTATTTTCGCCCCGAAGTACAGATGGTAAGTGAAGAAGGGCTGAATGTATATGGCGCCGTTACCTGGGGACAGTTTTTTATTTACCAGGGTTTTAATGAATACTGCGGCTGGATGCATACTTCCAGCAATGTAGATGTAGCCGACCTGTATGCAGAAAAGATCATCAAAAAAGACAATCACTTATTTTATGAATACGATAAAAAATTACTCCGGGTTACAGAGCAGGAAATAACGATCCGCTTCAAAAAAGAAAATGAAATGGCAACCCGCCGTTTTACAGGCTTCTTCACACACCATGGCCCGGTAATGACCAAACGAAACGGGCAATACATCAGCGTTAAAAGCTATAACCGTTCCCTTACCAGCCTGATACAAAGCTGGGAAAGAACAAAGGCCAAAGGGCTGGAAGATTATAAAAAGAATATGGCTTACTACTCCAATACTTCCAATAATACCGTGTTTGCCGACAACCAGGGAAATATTGCATACTGGCATGGAAATTTTATACCTAAAAGGGATAAGTCTTTCAACTGGAGCAAGGTGCAGGATGGAAGCACCAGCGCTACCGAATGGCAGGGCCTGCATACCCTGGATGAAATAGTGCATGTGTACAATCCCGCTACCGGCTGGATACAAAACTGCAACTCCACCCCTTTTTCCGTTTCGGGAACCAGCAGCCCTAAAAAGGAAAATTTTCCGCCATACATGGCGCCGGATGGAGAAAGTTTCCGGGGTGTTAATGCGGCCAGGGTATTGGGCGAGGGTGATGCGTTTACGATTGATAAAACCATTGCCGCAGGTTACGATAACCGCCTTGATGCTTTTGAAGTATTGATACCGGCATTGATAGCATCTTTTGAAAAAAACATTCATCCCGGCGATTCTTTGTTCGCCCCGTTGATTGATGCAATTAGCCAATTGAAAAAATGGGATTACCGCTCGGCTGAAAACTCTGTCGCTACTGCTCTTGCGGTGGAATGGGCGGAGTTATTGACCACCGATATCCGTAAAGTGTATACTGATGAGGGAGAAGATGACCAGGTAACGATTACAAAAAGATACGCTGCCAATGCATCGCCGCAGGAACTGTTGATTCCTTTACTAAAAGTGGTAAATCAGTTTACCGCCAAATTTGGTAAATGGCAAGTACCATGGGGCGAGATTAATCGCTATCAGCGAATCAGCAGCGATATCGACCAGCTTTATGATGACAGCAAACCCAGTGTTCCGGTTGGATTTGCCTCGGCTTTATGGGGAATGCTCCCGTCATATAACAGCCGCTATTATCCCGGAACCAATAAACGGTATGGGGTGAGTGGCAACAGCTTTGTATGTGCCGTGGAATTTGGCAAGAAGATAAAAGCAAAATCCTTACTCGCCGGTGGCCAAAGCGGCGATCCCTCCTCCAAACATTTTAATGACCAATTGGAAATGTACACCAAGGGGAAACTTAAAGACGTATTGTTTTATAAAGAAGATGTGATGAAGCATGTGGAAAGGATGTATCATCCGTAAGCGCCCCATCCCCTCCCGATAAAAATCGGGACCTTGTTCCGGGGGAAATTTGTAGACCTGATGGTTGGTAGAAGTATTATTCTTTAAAGGGGTAAAAGAAGTAACTTTCTTGCTCAATTAGGAAATAAAATAATGAATAGATAATTCTACTTTGACAAGTCAAAAAAACATTTTGTTAGGTCAGGGTAAATTTCTGAAATTGCGGTCATGTAAATATCACCTATAAATATAGACCATGAGCGAATCCCATCGTTACCAGCCGAAGCACCCCGGCTTAAAAAA
>JANPIJ010000158.1:0-41461 GCA_031424955.1 Ferruginibacter sp.
TTTTTTAAGCCGGGGTGCTTCGGCTGGTAACGATGGGATTCGCTCATGGTCTATATTTATAGGTGATATTTACATGACCGCAATTTCAGAAATTTACCCTGACCTAACAAAATGTTTTTTTGACTTGTCAAAGTAGAATTAAAGTAATCCATTCATCAATTTCAACCTGTATTTATGATGCCTGTAATAGATAATGGAATGCCCGGTATGTGTCTCAACCTTTTGCTAAATGCTCAATATTTTAAAAACTATATATGAAACAAAACATTTGTAAAACTTTATTTTTACATGTATTAGTATTCTGTTTTATTACAACCAATACAATGGCACAGACAGTGCAACCGGATGCAGTTATTTATAAAAAAATAGCGGCCCAACTAAAGCAAATGACACTGGAAGAAAAAGTGGGAATGATACACGGCAATTCATCTTTTACTTCCGCAGGCGTTAAGCGGTTGGGCATACCGGAACTCACCATGAGCGATGGCCCGCATGGTGTAAGGATGGAGCATGGCCGTGACTGGCGTACAGATAACGACCATGTATTTGACAGCGGTACTTACCTGCCAACAGGTGTTTGCCTGGCCAGTACCTGGAATACAAAACTTGGTTATGAGTATGGCACTGTGTTGGGCAGCGAAGCCAATGCCCGCGGTAAAGATATTATTCTTGGCCCAGGTATTAACATTATCCGTACTCCGTTAAACGGAAGAAACTTTGAGTACCAGAGTGAGGACCCCTATTTGGTTTCGAGGATGGCGGTAGGTTATATAAAGGGTGTGCAGGACCAGGGAGTAGCAGCATGTATAAAACATTTTCTTGCCAACAACCAGGAGATATTACGGGGAAGCATCAACGTTTTGATGAGCGACCGGGCTTTACGGGAAATTTATCTTCCGGGGTTTAAAGCGGCGGTGCAGGAAGCAGGTGTGTATACTGCAATGGGGGCATACAATAAATTCAGGGGACAATGGTGTACGGAAAATGATTACCTGGTAAATAAAATCTTAAAGGGGGAGTTTGGTTTCAAAGGATTGCTGATGAGCGATTGGGGCGCTGTACACAATACTTTGGAGGCGTTATGGTACTGTACAGATCTTGAGATGGGAACTGATTTGGAAAAAAAAGCATACAACAAATTCTTTTTGGCAGACACGGTGATTGCGTTGGTAAAATCCGGGGTAATTGATGAAAAGCTGATCGACGAAAAAGTAACACGAATATTATATGTAATGCACAAAATACACCTGTTCAATAAAAGGCCTGCCGGATCTTTTAGCACCAAAGCACATTTTGCCACTGCCAAAAAAGTGGCAGAGGAAGGTATTGTACTTTTGAAAAACAGTAACAGTGTACTTCCACTTAATAAAAATGCGATCAAATCTGTGGCGTTAATTGGAGCCAATGCGACCAAATTGCAGTCATTGGGTGGTGGCAGTTCGCAGGTACGCACCCGATATGAAGTGACACCAAAAGAAGGGTTGAGTAATATTAGCAGCGGAAAATTCAATATCACTTATGCGGAAGGTTATAAAGTAGAAAGGGGAGCCAAAGCTAACCAGCAGTTAATAAATGAAGCAGTGGAGGCAGCTAAAAATGCGGACGTGGCCATTGTTGTAGGTGGCTGGGCACATGGATATGATTTTACCAAATGGAGTGATAATGCATATGATGCAGAAGGTACAGATAAACCGGATATGGATATGCCTTTTGGTCAAAATGAATTAATAGCAGCCGTTGTAAAAGCTAACCCTAAAACCATTGTGGTGCTGATGGGCGGCGGGGCAATTGACATGACGAAATGGATAGGTAATGTACCTGCTATTGTACAGGCCTGGTACCCCGGAAGCGAGGGCGGCAATGCACTGGCCGGGATTTTATTTGGTGAAATAAATCCATCAGGCAAGTTGCCAATGACATTTCCAAAAAATTTGACTGAAAGCCCTGCTCATGCAATAGGTGAATATCCCGGTGATGGCACTACGGTTCATTATAAAGATGACATCTTTGTAGGCTATCGTTATTTTGATACCTATAAAGTAGCACCACAATTTGCATTTGGCCACGGCCTTTCTTATACCAGTTTTTCATATTCCAATATGAGTGTGTTAACTGGTAACCAATCAGCTACTGTAACGCTAACCATTACCAATTCCGGTAAAGTAGCAGGAGCCGAAGTGGTGCAGGTATACGTAAAGGATGATTTGAGCACTTTGAGAAGACCGGAGAAGGAACTGAAAGCTTTTGATAAAGTATTTTTAAAACCCGGTGAAAGCAAAAAAGTAACCTTTACCCTTGGTAAGAATGCTTTTCAATATTACAATGATATAATAGGGCAGTGGGTGCTGGAACCGGGAAGTTTTACAATTATAGCGGGAAGTTCATCAGCAGATATTCGGGCAACTAAAACAATCCGTCTTCGTTAGTTGCCTGCAATTTTTCCTGTATTGTTCAATGTTCGTTTTAATACTAATGGCAAATCAATATCCGGCTCTTTGAAGTTTTAATTATTCTTAGCAAAAAGTATACAAATGCCAACTACCTTTAGTTTCATCTAAAAGATTACCTCTTTAAAAAAGGGGTAATTTTTTTATATTGCAGATTAATAAATCCTTTTTTTGCAAACTGAACCGTTGCCGGAAACGTATCTATAGTTATGATTAAATCCATTTTCATACCATTCATATTTCTATACCTGGCAACATCCTGTAAAAAAGAAGATAGTAAAATATATTCCACCACCGATCCTGTAATCCCTGTAATTCCGGTTGATACCGGTACAGGCAAAACTTACCTTGCGTTGGGTGATTCTTACACCATTGGCCAATCCGTTCCTGTATCAGAAAGGTTTCCGGTACAGACGGCAAAATATTTAACCACACAGGGAATAAAGTTCAGCGATCCTGAAATCATAGCCCAAACCGGCTGGACAACGGCTAACCTGCTAAATTCAATCACCAGTTCTGTTCCCTTAAAACCTTCTTACGATATCGTAACTTTATTAATTGGCGTTAATAATCAGTACCAGCGAAGATCGCAACAGGAATACTCCGATCAGTTTTCAACCCTGCTTGCAAAAGCAATTCAATATGCAGGGAATAATAAAAACCGGGTGTTCGTTTTATCAATCCCCGATTACAGTGTTACCCCTTATGCCCAGGGTAGCAATAAAGCCCTTATAGCCCGTGAAATCGATTCCTTTAATTTGATCAATAAAAACATTGCGGCCGCGATGAGCGTACAATATTTGGATATAACCGGTTTCTCCAGACTTGCAGACACTGATCCTTCTTTAATTGCAGGTGATGGACTACATCCTTCCGGTCTTCAGTATAAATTGTGGGCAGATGCTTTGATACCAGTTATAAAGAAATCATTGCAATAGTCGAATCATTTTGGTTTCCTCTTTACCATTCATCACGATTCCGTTTTCGTATTTGTTAAAATTGTATAATCTTTACATCAGCAATAACAAATAAAATGAAACTTCTTACCAAAAAGGTAATTCTCTTCTTAAGCGATTTTATACTTACCAACTTCAACACTCCCCCTCCTCACGGCAGATGGTAAAAGGCAAGGCTTGGGTCTTAGGGCTTTAAGTTAACGCATTTAAGTAATGACTGAAGATACATGCATTGTGTATCTATTTAGTGTCATAGCCTTTGATACCCAACGGGAGTTTACTGCAACAATCAAACATCATATTTGAACATCAACCGTCGTTTTTTTTAAGCGATTGTCTCACTCTAATTATTCATTCATTTAAAACCTAAACCAGCAAGTAACATGGAAACGCAGGAACTCATCAGATGGGGATTGATCATTGGCATCCCTTTAATCGTACTTATTCTATACAAATTTATTCTCCGGGTATTTTTTGGCGTGGTGATAGTACCGGAAGACAGGATTGGCCTGGTGACCAAAAAATTTGTACTCTTTGGTAACCAGCAATTACCCGAAGGACGTATCGTTGCTTCGGAAGGCGAAGCCGGCTTCCAGGCGCAGACATTGCCGCCCGGTTTATACTTTGGTAAATGGATATGGCAGTATGATATTACCTTTCAGCCGTTCACCATTATTCCTACCGGTCAGCTTGGTTTAATATTGGCTAAAGATGGCGCTGAGCTGGAAACGGGTTCTATACTTGGGCGTAAGGTTGCCTGCGACAGTTTCCAGGATGCGGTAGCTTTTTTAAAAAATGGCGGGCGCAAAGGAAGGCAAACAGCTATCATAGCTCCGGGCTCTTATCGTATCAACACTTTTTTATTCAGTGTTGAAATGACAGAAATGACGAGTATTCCTGATAACGCGGTAGGCGTGGTAACCACCCAGGAAGGTAAGCCATTGGAAGAGGGGCAGATTGCCGGTAAGATTATAGAAGGCCATAATAAATTCCAGGACGTTGACATATTCATGAATAATGGTGGATACAAAGGTTTGCAGGAACAGGTGATCCTGGCAGGTACCTATTTTTTGAACCCATGGTTTACAAAAGTAGAAATGGTAAACATGACTGAAATTGCGATTGGCCATGTAGGTGTGGTGATAAGTTATGTGGGTACAGAGGGAGTAGACCTGAGTGGTATAGAATTTAAACATGGTAATATTGTAGGTAAAGGCAGCAAAGGGGTGTGGGCAGAACCGCTGGGACCGGGTAAATACCCCATCAATCCGTTTATCATGAAGGTTGAACTGGTACCTACCACCAACCTGGTTTTAAACTGGGCCAATGCAAGAAGCGAAAGTCACCAGTTAGATAAGCATTTGTCTACCATCACGGTGCGTAGTAAGGATGGTTTCCCTTTTAACCTCGATGTGTCGCAGATCATACATATTCCAACCACGGAGGCACCGAAAGTAATTGCACGGTTTGGCAACATGAATAACCTGGTGAGCCAGGTGCTGGAGCCAACCATTGGTAACTACTTCCGTAACAGTGCGCAGGATAGTGATGTAATTGCGTTTTTAGGCACCCGTAAAGAACGCCAGGAATCAGCCCGCATGCACATTGGCAGGGTGCTCGATCAATACAACGTAAATGGAGTAGACACATTGATCGGTGATATTGTGCCTCCTGAAAGCCTAATGAAAACCCTGACCGATCGTAAAATTGCGGAGGAACAAAAAGTGACGTATGAAACAGAAATGAAGGCGCAGGAAACAAGACAGACGCTGGAAAAGGAAACCGCCATCGCTGATATACAAAAGGAAATTGTGAAAGCTGACCAGGGAGTATTGATTGCAGAACGCATCGCAGATGCCTCCGTAAAAAAAGCAACCGGTGAAGCCAATAGTGTACGGTTACAATCTACTGCAGAGGCAGACAGGTTGCGGTTGCTGGCAAATGGTGATGCGGAAAGAATTCGGGTGCTGGCAAAGGCCAATGCGGAGCAGATTGAATTGCTCGCAAGCGCCAATGCGGAACAAATTACCCTTACTGGTAATGCAGAAGCAGGTAAAATACTTGCTATTGGTAAATCAAATGCAGAGTCGTATAAATTGTCAGTAGAAGCAATGGGCGGTAACAACTTCACTCAATTAAAAGTGATGGAAGCAATTGGTACACAGAATATCAAAATAATGCCGGACATCTTAATTGGTGGTGGAGGTGATGGTGCCAATGGCCCGATCAGTGGTTTGCTGGGATTGAAATTGCTGGAAGAAATTGCCAGGAAAAAGGATACGGAACAGGCTAATTAAAAATAAGTTCTTTCCCATCTCTTTTCTTTTTGGAGAGGAACGGTTTTGAAACGGGGCCATTTTAATCTTTCACTTGCAATAACAAACAATTGATTTTAAATTTGGTGGGCGTTGGCATACACATGCAATAAGATTTAGCCAAAATGATGAATTGAATAACAGGATCCGTTCCATACTTCTGCCACTTGATAAATAAGTTGTGGCGATATGAAATGTATCCTATAAATTTCCAAACTAAGCCGTATTATTATTTATATTTAACGATTAAATTATTTTTTATGTCTAATATGTTTAAGAAGGCGCTGGGGCTTTTTGTTGAATTTGAACCGGAAGCCCCCAAACCGACCAATTCTTCCTGGGGTGATGATGGATTACCGCTACAGGTAAAACCCGGTAAAAAGCCGGCTTCATCTTCAACTGCTTCCACTACAGGCTTTATCAACCAGAATGACCTCGATAAATTTGAGAAGCATTTTGAGGAATTATTTGACACTGCAAATTTGCCTGGCCCGGATTACTATGAATTCTGGAAAATGATGGAGGCGCTGGAAGCTGCGGTACCG
The DNA here is from genome assembly GCA_031424955.1 of Ferruginibacter sp. Taxonomy (GTDB): domain Bacteria; phylum Bacteroidota; class Bacteroidia; order Chitinophagales; family Chitinophagaceae; genus Ferruginibacter. Next base: position 6,264 of record JANPIJ010000158.1, read on the forward strand.
GATGAAAATGTGCGGATGGCAGCGGTTTTCTCAACCCTAAAAATACAGGGAATGAGTAAAGAAGCATTGATCGGAAGTGCGGAAAAATACCTGCAGATTGTAGATAAAGATAAACTGGAATTTCAGAATGCGGTTAACACAAAAGTATTGGGTGAAATTGAAGGCAGGAAATCTTCCATTGATGAATTGGAGAAAAGAAATAATGCCAACAATGAGATGATTCAAAAGCTAACAAAAGAAATAAATGACAACCAGCAAAAAATTACAGCACTTAAAAAAGAAGTAATTGACCAGGAAGCAAAAGTAAACAGTAATAAAAATGGATATAACATTGCATGTGATGCAATGCTGGCAAAATTATCAGGCGATATTCAAAAAATAAAAACAAACCTTTAATAAACAAACATGGAAACAAACGTATTTCCTGTAGTAACACAGGATAAATTAAAATCATACTGGAGCAGACCCGGCGGCAAATTTGGTGTAATCATCGGTATTGGATTACTCTTGCTCATTGGCTACTATGTAATTCCAATACTTTCAACGATTGTTTGGAATACCCTCAACTTTAGTATTGGATTGGTATGCCTCGGCGTATTTCTGTATTGCATTACCCACCGGAAATTAAGATTGAGTCTTTTTTATTTGTATGAAATAATCATGAAAAAATTAGTTGGGTTCGTGATAGAGCTGGATCCGTTTATTATTGCCGAAGATTATATTTCCGATATGGAAAAAGAGCGGGAAAATTTATACAATCAAAGTGTTGATGTGGAGGCACAAAAGGAAAAAATTAATTTGAAACTGGATGAAAAACAAAAGGAAATGAACCAGATGCTGGCGAGGGCAAAAGCGGCAAAAGACAATAATATGATGCCCGAGTTGGGCAACGCTACCAGGCAGGTGGCCCGTATCAATGAGTACATTAAGCAACTGGCGCCCATCAGGGACAGCCTCGCCAAAATTGGCGATTATTTGAGCAAGGTCCATAAAAATAGTGGCTACCTCATTGAAGATGCAAAAAATGAACTGGTGTTAAAAAAGGACTTATACAAGTCTGTAACCAGTGGCAACAGGGCCCTTACCTCTGCAATGAAAATTTTTAAAGGTGACCCTGAAAAGAAATTGATGGTAGAGCAAAGTATGGAATATTTAAAGGATGATATTGCGGGCAAATTAGCCAGCATGAAAAAGGCGATCAGTTACTCTACCGATTTTATGCGAAGCATCGATTTGGACAATGCAACTTTTGAAGTAGAGGGTTTGAAGATGCTGGAAACCTACGATTCTGATGTAGAATTGAAATTAAATGTGCAGCAATGGCAACCTTCCAATGCACCCGTAATACCTGGTAAAGTAAACACTGATAATTACAAAGATTTATTAAACTAAACTCTAAATAAAATGGCTGTTAAAGTTAAAACTTCCGGAAAAGTTGTAGGTATTTTAATCCTGCTGGCGGGCTTGTTTGCCGCTAAAACGATGTGGTGGGATAAGCGACCCAGGGAGGCTAAAACCTCTACCGAAATTGGTAAGGTAGTGTTACCTGATGTACCCGAGGCTTCATTACAGGGCAGTGCGGCAAGCAAATTACCATTGCCATCTGAAGAACCAAGCGCCAATGGCGGCACAAAAATTAAATGGGAAGTAATGGCATGGAATTCACAGTTTCCCCTCATGTATGCGAATGGTGGCGCTATGACTACGAAAGGCTCGCTAATTGACAATGCAAAATTGCAGATCAATATCATCCGACAGGATGATTGTAATAAATCAATCGCTGACCTGGTTAAATTTGCCGCCGATTATAAAAACAATCCAACCATTGCGGGGGTATTTGCCTCCTACATGGGCGATGGTATGCCCGCTTTCTTCAGCGGCCTAAGCAAGGAACTGGAGCCATTGGGACCCGAATACCAACCAGTGGCATTTTATGCTATGGGAAAAAGTTACGGAGAAGATAAACTAATGGGCCCTGCTAACTGGAAAGCTGATCCGAAAAACGCACTGGGCAAAACCGTTAGTTGCTTTTTAAGGGACGGGGATATGAATATTTTGTTGAAATGGGCGGGGGATAACGGGTTAAAAGTAAACCCCGATGAAACTACTTTCGACAGAAACGCAGTTAACCTCGTTTCAGCAAGTGACTTCCTGGATGCTGCCAATAAATACATAACTGGGTACAAGGAAAAACGGGCATTTGTTGAAAATGGTAAGAAGCTTAGCAGCGATACCACCGTTGGTGTGGATGCGGTTGCCACCTGGACTCCCGGTGATGTAAACATAGCGAAGAAAAAAGGCGGGCTTGTCAATATTGCATCAACAAAGCAATACTCCACACAGATGCCTAATATAACCATTACCATCCGCAAGTTCGCTAACGATCATCGCACGGATATTGAGAACCTGATCATGGCGCTTTCGCAAAGTGGCGACCAGGTAAGAAGTTATAGCGATGCAAAGGAGTTTGCAGCTAAAGTGAGTGCTAAAGTATATAATGAAGAAGACGGTGCATATTGGTTGAAATATTACAATGGTGTTACAGAAAAAGATCTGCAGGGCATCGATGTGGAGTTGGGCGGTTCAATGGCTTTTAACCTGCCGGATGCTGCAACGATGTTTGGCCTCGGTAAAGACGGGTTGGACCGGTATAAAATTGTTTACAACACATTTGGAGACATCCTGTCTAAAATGTATCCCGAGTATATGGCCACCTACCCCGAGTATGCTAAAATGGTTGATAAATCTTACATGCAATCTGTAATTGTAAATCATCCTGAATTGATGGAAGGAAAAACCATTGGCATAACCTATGCACCTACTATTACGGATAAAGTTTCTTCCAAATCATTTCAAATACAATTTGAAACAGGAAGCGCTATCATTAAGCCTGCGTCCTATGCAGTATTGGATGAAATATTAAAGAGTACGGTGGTTGCAGAAAATTTAAAAGTTGGGGTGTATGGCCATACAGATAATGTGGGTAACAGCGCTTCCAATCAAAGCTTATCTGAGCAAAGAGCCACCAGTGTTAAAAGCTACCTGGAAAGTAAGGGTATAACTGCAGCACGTATTGAAAGCAAAGGAATGGGAAGTAGTCAACCGGTTGCGGATAATGCTACAGCGCAGGGTAAGGCACAAAACAGGCGGGTACAAATTGTATTGGGCCAATAAAAAAAATCAAAGTATAGCAGGGAGCATTAACTACTGCTATACTTTAAATATTCAACATGAAAAATGTACAATCGTTTTTTGAGCCGTTTGGAATAGTGAGCAAAAGTAAAATGATGTTGCTTGTGTTCATACAGATAGCCTTTGTGCTGGCTTTGTGGCAATGGCTGGGTGGGGGCTTAATTCCATCTCCCGGTAAAATTGGGTTGAGGATATTGGAAATAATAAAGTCAGGTAATTTTTGGGATAATTTTTTGATGAGTTTAACACTCACTTTAAAAGGGATGTGTATCGCTTTAGTGATTGCCCTGGTTATCAGTTATCTTTCATTAATACCTTTTTTTCGCCCATTGGCTAAATTTGTAATCAAGTGCCGTTACCTTACTTTAACCGGCCTGATATTTTTATTCACGCTGCTAACCAGTGATGGCAGCCAGTTAAAATTGAGCCTGTTATTATTTGGCATTGTACCATTTTTTGTTACCTCGTATCTCTCAGTGATTGATGGCATCGATAAACAGGAATTTGAATTGTGCTCTACGTTGGGCATGCACAAATGGAGAACATTGTGGGAGGTGATCATAGTAGGCAGACTCGACCAGGTGTTTGAAGTGATGCGCCAGAATTTTGCTATCGCCTGGATGATGATTACGATGGTAGAAGGGTTAAGTATGAGTGAGGGAGGCCTTGGTACCATGCTGATAAAATCAAATAAATATATTGACCTGGCAACTGTTTTCGCAATCCTTGTCATCATTTTTTTAATAGGTGTCTTTTTTGACTATATACTTGGCGCACTGCGTTTCTGGTTATTTCCGTACACTAAAATTCAACTGAGAAACAAATGACGCATCAAAAGAATGAAGCAATATTAAAGGCTGAAAATGTAGGCCTTTCTTACGGGGATAAAACAATTCTGAGAGATATTAATTTTACGATTCATAATATCGTTCGCCCCGACTTATGCCAGGGCCAGGTGGTTTCATTAATCGGCCGGAGTGGTATCGGGAAAACCCAGTTGTTTAAAATACTGGCGGGTATGAATAAGCCAACCACCGGTGCCGTATTAATCGGGGCAGATATGCATGAAGTGAGGGAAGGTGAAGTGGGCGTGGTTTCTCAAAACTATATCTTATTCAATCATCGTACCATCCGGCGCAATCTGGAAATAGCGTTGGAACATAATGATAAAAAGCATTCTGAAAAAGACAAGGCGGATATCATAAAAGACTATGCTGATAAGTTCAACCTTTCGGAACATTTGGATAAGTTTCCCATGCAACTCTCAGGCGGCCAGCGCCAACGCGTAAGTATTTTGCAACAGGCACTTACCAGTAACAAATTTATCTTACTGGATGAGCCATTCTCCGGCCTGGATGCACTGGTAATTGATAAGGTGGTTGACCTGTTGTTAAAAATATCTACCATCGATGAATTGAGTACGTTGATCATTGTTAGCCATGATATTGAAAACTCCATGGCCATATCTGATACTGTTTTTATAATGGCCAATCAACCAAATAAAGAAGGCGCCACCATTACAGAAAAATTGGATTTAATAGACATGGGCATGGCCTGGAATCCGGAAATAAAAAGCGACCATAAGTTCCAGGACATGGTGGCACACATGAAGTATAAGATATAATAGCCCGGAGGGAGGTAAAAGGAAATATTTATCATTTAAAATTTTATTGCCAGGTTTATCCTGGTTTTTTTATGTAATCGATTTGGTAAGTGCATCCACTAAAAAAAACAATATGAAAAAAATACTTTCCCTTTTATCATTCCTTTATTGCTTTGCAGCTGCTGCTGCAAATGATGGTTCCGCCATTGCTGCTAAAGCCAATCTTACCAATGTAACCGTATTCAGGTTTGGTGCCGAAATGAATCACCTGGCGAAGGCCGATGTATTAAAAGGCAACAATGAACTGATCATTGAAAACATTAGTAATACACTTGATGCAAATAGCATCCAGGTAAATTGTAATGGCAATGTTACCGTAATGGGTGTTGAGTTTAGTACCGATCATTTACAAAATGAAATTAAGGCACCGGTAATAAAAATGCTGGAAGATTCCGTTGAAAATATCAATAACGGCCTGGAAAAAATTAAAACCAATATCAATATTATTAATGACCTGCTTACTGTATTAAAAGCCAATAAAGAAATTAAGGGAACGCAAACAGGATTAAGCGTAGCAGAACTGGTGAAGCTGATGGAGTATTATAAAACCAAATCCTTCGAGTTGCAGAATGAATTGGCAACCCTGCACCAGAAAGAAAAGAAGCTGAATGACCAGTCAGTAAAACTAAACGAACAGATACAGGAAGAACAAAAGAAAAATACCAAATCGACCGGAAGATTAATATTGCAGTTGAATTGTGCCGTTGCCGGAAAATATGATTTTACTATTACCTATATTACCCCGAATGCCTATTGGACACCCTTTTATGATCTGCGTGCTGAAAGCATTACCTTACCTTTGAAATTGATTTACCGGGCCAAGGTATTTCAAACAACCGGTATTGACTGGAAGCAGGTGAAGCTTAGTTTATCAACTTCCACCCCGGGTCAAACCGGAAATGCACCGGTGTTTAATACCTGGTTTTTGAGTTATATCAATCCGGTGAATTATTATAATAAATCATTGAATACGCAGAATAGAATTCAATCTTTTGACGACAATAAACAGGAATTCCTTTTAAAAGAAAATGTAGTTACCGGATACGGATCACAAAACATAAAAATAAGGGGATTGGCATCGGGCGCATCCGCTGCGCAACCATTGTATATAGTAAACGGCAGTGAAATGAATTCATCAGAATTTAGTAAAATAAGTCCTGATGCTGTTAAAAATTTACAGGTACTAAAGGACGCGTCGGCTACTGCTGTCTATGGATCCAAAGGTAGCAATGGGGTAATTTTGGTTACTTTAAAAGATGGACTGGATGATTACATCACAGTTGCAGATAAAGAATTAAATGTAATATTTGAAATAGATCTGCCTTATGATGTACCAACCAATGGAAAGGCACAAACGGCTATTTTAAAAGAACACCAGGTGGATGCGAAGTATAAATTTTATGCTGTGCCTAAACTTTCCAAAGAGGTATTCCTGCTTGCTGAAATTGCTGACTGGGAAAAGCTAAACCTGTTACCCGGCGAGGCCAATATAATCTTTGAAGGCACTTATATTGGTAAATCTTTTATTGATCCTTCTTCCACACAGGATACATTGAACCTTACTATGGGAAGAGATAAAAGAGTAGTTGTAAAGAAGGAAAAGCTGACTGACTTTAGCAGCGTTAAATTTATGGGAACCAGTAAAAAGCAAATCTTCACCTACGATATAACGGTCAAGAATAATAAGAATGATGCGATTGATATTTTAGTTAAAGACCAGTATCCGATTTCACAGGATAAAGAAGTGGATGTTGAATTGCTGGAAAGCAGTGATGCCGCAGACAATGAAGAAACAGGCGTACTTACCTGGAAACTAAAGCTGGCACCTGGCGAAGTGAAAAAGATCAGGGTTAGCTATAGTGTTAAATATCCTAAAGAGAAAACGCTCAACCTGAATTAATTTTTTGATCCTGATTGTAATTGTTGCACCCTGGCCAGCCGGGTGCTTTTTTTATAAAAGCTGTAGGATAAAATGTGTTACGGGTTGGTGTGTTCCCCATCCCGGGGATATCAAAAGTAGCATTCAGCAGGCATTATGCCGGATGTGTTCAAAAGCCCGGGGAAGCCGTTGTTGCATGTTGTGCGGATGGTTCTCATTGGCAGGAACACGTACAACTATAGCCGATATCCACTCTCCGCCGTTGTTGTGTGTTGTGGGATGGCCTGGCAGGGCGGCGACACCAACAATCAGTAAGGGTGAAAGCATTATAACATGAATAGCAATCAATGTTGTTAGTGATTGCCTGGCCACAAAGCCAGCGGCACGAACACCAACAACCGCAAAGGCATTATGCCTGATGTGTTCGAAAGCCCACAGAAGCCGTTGTTGTGTGTTTGTGCGGAGGATAATGTGGGTGGTGCACCAACAACTTATAATTTATATAGTATGATTTGTTGTTGGTATGCCACCCACATTACCCATGCTACATACCCAACAACGGCTTCGGTGGGGCTTCGGGCTAAAGTACTATCTGCTTTTAAGGCTATAGTCAATAAACGGGGCAGCTACTTCTTCCTGCGGAATTTAAGTCATCGGATCGGAATACACCCGTTATAAAATTGGGCATTAAGGTTATTAAAAATAAATTTGTAACAAAAACATATGATACCATTTGAAAAGAAAGTTGAAATCCGCTGGAGTGATTTGGATCCCAACTATCATCTCCGGCATTCTGTATATTACGATTATGGTGCTTACAGCCGTGTTTCTTTTTTAAATGAAAATGGCATTACTCCCGAAGTAATGTTGCAATACAATATCGGTCCGATTATCTTCAGGGAAGAATGTTTATTTAAAAGAGAAATTAAATTTGGAGATGCGTTAATGATCAACTTAAAATTGGATAAAGCAACGGAGAATGTTTCCAGGTGGACCATGGTTCACGAGTTGTGGAAAAATGTTGATACATTAGCCGCAATCATCACAGTAGACGGTGCCTGGCTGGATACCAAACTTCGTAAGCTGGCAAAGCCTCCCGGAGGTTTTAAAGAAGCTTTTGAACGAATTCCAGGGACGGATAAGTTCAATTGCTAATTTCTCGTGAAGCCCCTTTTTCAATTGATTTGTTCCGCACCCATCATTTAATTTCCCCAATAAAATTTATGCTCAGCTCAACAATCAGTTTATATAAAAATTCCTATGGAGGATTGTCAAAAAGCACCTGGTTGCTTTCATTGATCATGCTGATCAATCGAAGCGGTACTATGGTAGTACCCTTTATGACGATCTATTTAACGATGGAAATGGGCGTAGGGATTGGAAAGGCTGGATTTGTAATGAGTTTGTTTGGCGCAGGGGCAATTATAGGCGCATTGATTGGTGGAAAAATTACTGATAAAACCGGGCACTATTACGTTCAGCTTTTTACGCTTTTAGGCGGCGGGGTAATGTTTATTGTATTGGGGCAGATGAAGAGCTACACGGCCATATGTATTACTACGTTTTTTTTAAGCATGATCAATGAAGCTTTTCGCCCGGCAAATGCCGTTGCAATTGCGCATTACAGCAGTACCGAAAACAGAACCCGTTCCTATTCACTTAACCGGCTTGCCATCAATTTGGGGTGGGCATTTGGCAGTGCATTGGGGGGAATTATTGCATCGTACCGCTACGAGTTATTATTTTGGGTAGACGGCCTCACCAATATAGTTGCCGCTGGGTTGCTGTACTTTGTATTTTCTCCTTCAAAAAACAATTTAACTGTTAAGGCAAAGCCGGCTATTGTGGTTAAAACAAATTCGGCTTATAAGGATCATACCTATCTTTTCTTTATTTGTATCACTACGGTTTTTGGCATTTGTTTTTTCCAGATTTTTACTACGCTACCGGTTTTTTACAAAACTGAATTACATCTTTCTGAATCTTTTATTGGCTTTAACATGGCTGTTAATGGTATATTGATAGCATTATTTGAGATGGTGATTGTGTTTAAACTGGAAGGTAGAAGGCCTGCAGTACACTACATGGGGATCGGAGTTTTTTTAGTGGGCATTTCATACCTCATGCTCAATTTGCCCATTGAAAATACAATGGTACTAGCCTTGTCTTCCGTATTTTTTGTAACAATCGGGGAAATTAGTTCGATGCCTTTTATGAATGCTTACTGGATAGCCAGGACCAATCCTGAAAACAGGGGGCAATATGCTGCATTGTACACAGTAGCCTGGTCATCGGCACAAGCGGTTGGGCCATTTTTTGGGTCGCAACTTGCGGAACATTTCGGGTACAATATTTTATGGTGGACAGTTGGTGTTATGTGTGTTCTTTTAATGGGGGCCTACTGGTGGTTGCAGCGGAGAAAATGATGGCCGATACGGATGGTTGATCAAAGCGGGGGGAAGTGCATAATTCATTGCAAATTTATTATGATCATATGAGGCGAATAAAAAAGCGCCGTTCAATAAGAACAGCGCCTCAAATATCAGCTTTTATAGATTTAAATCGTTTTTACGGTTGTTACCGTTGTTACTTTTGTCGTTCCGGGAATACTTTGTCCCATTACTTCGGTGGTACTTATACCATTTAATGTGGTCGTTTTTTGTTTTATTAAACCGGTGCTAATGTCAATAATTCCTTCTGTTGATAGCGTACCATCCATGCTTATATTGATTTCCATCCCCTGCTGCTCAACCTTCATTTTGGTAAATTGTTTCCCGGTACTGGTTATGGTGGCATTCTTTCCATCTAATGCTTTAAATGTATAAGTCGTGTATGTTTTTACGGCATCTGTAATGAGTGAATCAGACCAGGTATCGCCTGGTTTTTTACCGGATGGAATAATTGTAAAAGCAGCGCTTGCACCGTTTAATTCAGCACCGGAGGCGCCGGCAAACTTCTTCATCATATCCATCATCCGGTTACCGGTAGAGGCGGCAGTATCTTTTTTAGCAGCATTAATTACCTGGGCGTTTTCATTAAATTCGGCTTCCATGCTAACATTCAGTTGATCCTTAAACGCTTTTCCTGTTTCGCTTTCGAGGTCTTCTTTTTTATCAGAATCGAATTTCATTTCCTGTCCCATTGCACTGCCGGATGATAGTACTTTGGTAAGGGTAGTTGAAATAAGGTAGGAATTGGGCTTTTTATCTTTTACTTCTACCTCGTATAACATTTTAGCGTCCGAAGTGATTTCCATTGACTGGCCCATCATTTCCTGGTTACTGACTGTTTTGATATCATTATCTATCAATATTTTTTGCCCTTTGGCCAGTGATAATTTACCGGTAGCGGTTTGTGCTGATGTGGTGATTGTAAAGGTGGAAAAGATTGCAAAAAGCAAAAATGCAGATTTTGTAAATGTCATTATGTATAATTTTTATTTTAAAACAAAATTAAAGCCATTAGGTTGAATAATAGGGGAGGTTTTTACCACTTTAACAAAATCAAACTTTTTTGTTTACCTGTTCAGTAATCAGGATGGATTAACTGTCGTTATGTATGATAAAACTTCCGTTTACCTGCGGATTGTAATCGTTTTGATATAAAATGGAGATAGTGGCGATAAAAAAAGGGCTGCTAAAAAATTAGCAGCCCAATACCTTTTATTAACAAAGATCAATAATATATTAGATCAGTTTAACGTTAACGGCATTCATACCTTTTTTACCTTCCTGCAGGTCAAATTCTACACGGTCTCCTTCTTTAATGTCATTGATTAATCCGCTAACATGTACGAAAGTTTCTTTGTTAGAATCATCATGCTTGATAAATCCGAATCCTTTTTCAGAATTGAAAAACTTAACGGTGCCTAGTGTTTTGTCCATTTTAAAAATTGTATTGTATTAATATTAAGCCGCAAATATAAGCAATTCTTTTAAATTCGGACAAATACAATTTTTAGTTAAAGAATTCACTTTTAAACAAAGGTCTGACTCCCCTTTGAATTCCTTAATAGCTATCCGGAAAAAGGAGCAACTCTTAAGCCTGCCTTGAATATTTTATCAGCGCACCTTAAAATAATCAACCAACTCTTCATAAGCTGTCTTACCGCCGTCGATGTCTTTTATAATTTTACCTTTTTCCATCAACAGTACCCTGCTGCTAACTTCTGATACCTGGTTAATATCATGACTGGAAACAATAATACACATCCTTTTATCAGCAGCCATCATTTTTATCATATCAACCAGCCTTAATTGAGTGGTAGGGTCCAGGTTTGCAAAGGGTTCATCCAATATCAATAATCCAGGATTGCTGAGTAAGGCTGCTATAATTCCAATTTTAAATTGATTACCCTTTGAAAAATCCCGTATGTATTTTCCTTTGTTTAATATCGCATCATCAAAAAACGCAAAGTAAGTTTGTAAAAAAGCATCAACATCTGCCCTGGACAGTCGATTGAGTTTTCCTACAAAATAAAAATACTCTTCCGGGGTGAGGTAATCTATTAAGAAACCCTCATCAATGTACGCGGCTGTGTAGCTTTTCCATTCTTCTGTTTTGGTAACATCATTTCCCTTTGATAAAATTTCTCCCTCATCACTCCTGATAAGATCCAGCAAAAGCCGGAAAAAGGTGGTTTTGCCTGCACCGTTATTTCCTACCAAACCAATTACTTCACCAGCCTGTATTTCAAGCGCCCCGATATCTACTGCGTCAATTCCTTTATACGATTTTTTTAAATTTTTAATTGAAATCATTTTATTGTTAATTTGAAAATTTGAAAATGGCTCAATTTGAAAATAATGTTTACGGATATACTTTATAAATTGGGGCATTCGCTAATTAATATACTAACGCTCCCTGAAACCTTCCAGTATTTTGTGTTTACGAATATTAAATTGCCCTACCAGCCAATTAATGATCATTTCGTGAAAAGCCAGGCCTATAATGCCCAATGAACTGATACTGAGGATAGCCACCCAAAAGCCAATAAATTTGTTTAATAAATAAAATACCAGTGCAGGTCCGAATGAAAATAATAAGGATTGCAGCCATTGTACTGAGCCAATACCCTGAAAATTCATGCTGGCCGATTTGCTCAGGTTTAGATAACGGTAATTAAAAGTAGCTACATAAATAGTGGCAAAAGAATTAACCCCGATGCCGTATAAAAATGCAGCCAGTTGTATGGGGAGAATGCGCCAGCTCATTAGTCCATAAAAGCTCGCCATTAAAAATTGAAATGTACATACCACTACAAATAAGATAAACTTGGCCTTAATGTATTGTTTCATATTAATATTATAGCTCATCATTCCATCAAAATGACTGCTTTGCCAGGCGAATAAAAACTGTCCGTAATTAGAAATAAATACGCCGGTAATCAGCAGGGCAAAAAGAAACAGCGCTGCATCATTCCCCGATTCTATATACCTTGGATAAAACAAAAATCCATACAATAATAGTGCGCCAGATAGAATGACCAACGACTTTGGCCTTTTATTTCTAAATATCAGCTTCAGTTCCAAAGCGATTATTTCGCCTATATCCCCGTATTTATCCAGGAAGGAATAGTTTTTACTCAATTTTAATTTCTTTTCACTTACCAGTTCTTCAATATACAAGTGGCTTCTTAAATAATTATTATTTAGGATAAAAGTATAAACAGCAAGTGCAACAGCCGTCAGGCAAAAGATTGGATTATGAAGCAGGGCAATAAAAACATGAGAAGAGGCCTTTTCAAACGACCATATTTTCAAATAATCCAGGCCCTTTAATGCAGTCATAAAAACCAGCACACCAAAAAAGAACCAGGAATTATTGACCGTTTTTCTTTTAATATACATATTCAGAAAATGGTTATTTAAAACCAACGAAAACATGGCTATTAAAAGGGCGGTGCCCGCAATGCCTCCATAGGCTGGTATTATTTCTACAATGGTAAATGGAATAAAGACAAAAAGGGGTAAAAAATTGATTACATGGATCAGCGAACGGGTGTTTAAAAATCGCAGCATATCCCTGCGCCTGACATTTTGCGTTAAATACGGCTGAATGCTCATGGACGGCAGTTCCTGCAATTGAAAACGGGCCAGTAAGCCTACCAAAAAATAATAAATAATATAGGAGGTGAAAATAGTAATCGGATCCTTTGCTGGCATGGCTTCTTTCAATAAAAAAGGCAATGCAATACCAAGTACTGCAATTTCCAGGAAGATCAGGAAATAAAATAGGCCTATGATAATTTGAATGGCAAGGCTTTTGTTGGCATTTTTGCTCCGCCAAAATCCTAACCATTGGTGAGAGAGAAAAACGAATAAAGACATGAACCGATAATTGTTGTTTCAACAAATGTAGCCTATTCAATTCTTTTATCCGGAGCCGGCAATTTCATTCCATTCTTTTTACCCAATTGTAAATACTAAAACGTAAGTTGCAGCGATTAAAATAGAATTCGGTTGCTACATTATCTTTTTAAATTATACCTGAAAATAACAGGATGGAAAGCGGTAAATGGAATCCCGGCCGGACTTAAAAAATTTGTATTGGTTGTGGGCCCGCATACCAGCAGTTGGGATGTATTTATGGGCTTTGCATTTAGGAGTTTTTTAAAACTGGATTATATAAAATTTATCGCTAAAAAAGAGCTGTTTAAACAGCCCTTTGGTGCGATGTTCCGAAAGTTGGGAGGAGTGCCGGTTGATCGCTTTAGCAGTAATAATTTTGTTGACCAGGTAGTAAATATGTTTGACAGTAATGATTCATTTGCAATTGCACTATCTCCCGAGGGAACAAGGAAAAAGGTTGACCGATTGCGTACAGGATTTTACCATATTGCCAGGAATGCTAAAGTGCCAATCATTTTATTAGCCTTTGATTTTGGACGGAAAGAGTTTCGCTTTGCACCATCATTTTATACAACAGAAAACGAAGCGGATGACCTTAATGCAATCCTCGGATTTTTTAAAGATGTAAAAGGGAAAAATCCTGAATTAGGCCTCGGTCACTTATCTGCGTAAATAGAATTAAATCAAATATTAACCTTATAGCTGCGTCCGCATTGGAAAAACTTCAACAAATACGGCCTGAAAGGCCTATATTTGCAAAAAAAATACATGATAAACGAAGTAATTGCCAAATTTATAGAAGGTGGGCACCTTGCGAAAAATGCAGTTAAAATTGAGTTTAAAAAAAGAAATACTATCCTGGGTATTTTTGTACAATCTCCTGATTACGAGGATCTAAAATCAAAAAACTTCTGGCGTATTGTATCTGAAACCAACATTAATGAGTGGAAGCAATCGCAGGATAATAAGTTAGCAAAAATATTTAGCGGAGCAGAGTTTAACAGGATTTCATTGCCTAAGCAAGCTGCTGTTCAGGTTTAAAAATATCGACGAAATATGATAGTATCCGGCCAATCGTAAGTGATCTGGAGAATTTATATTTCACTTTCACCTAATACAAAACAGAACCTTTGCTTTAATAAGCCTGGGTTCTTTTTGTATCCGGTATTTCCAAAATAAGGTCTTCGCCATACACATTTGCCGGAGTTTGATAGCCACTTTTAAATTTTCCAGCCAATATTTTTTGCACAATCAGTAAACTACTGTGGGCTGTTAATGTGTATCCATCCTTAACCTTCATGACTGCTTGCGCCGTTTCTCCCCGTTGATTTTCTACCTTTCCCCAAATCAAACTACTGCTTTTAGCCCTCGCTTCATCTGTGGGGCCCGCAGGTTTTTCATTTATTTTTTTGATGGCATACCTGCGAATGAGGGATGTTTTTAACAGCCAGTTAAAGGCCCGTTGTAATTTTAAAAAATAGTAGATTTTGGGCGAAATGCCGGTATAAGTTTCAATATTTGGAATACCGGTGGTAAAATGAGCAGTAGAAATGTCTCCCCAGGGGATGGTCATAACAAAAAGCCTTTTTTGTTTACCGGTTAATTTTGAAAAATCAATCCACATACCCTTATGCCCCAGGGGCTTGTTTATAATTTTGCCATTTTCTCTTACAGCGCCGTTTTCTCCTAATCCTATTACCATTGTGGTAGCAGTGCCGTGAGACAAACCACCGCCAACAGATGCAAAAGCGAGCTGAAGGGAGGTGGCATCCGGTAATTTGTTTTTCAGAAACAGAGCCATGCAATCTGTAGGCACCACATCAAAACCAACACCCGGCATTAACATGACACCGGCCTGAATTGCCGCATCATTAAACCGCTTAGCCAACTCAAAAACAGGTATCTCGCCGGTAATATCAATATAATGTGTATTGGTAGCAATGCAGGCTTCAATCATTTGTTTTGCTGTTAACTGAAAAGGGCCGGCGGCATGGAGGACCAGCGAAACTTCTTTTAAGGTTGTCTGTAATTGGTCTGTATTGTCTAAATTAATAATCCGGTAAGGCAGTTGTAATTCATCCGCCAACTGCTGAATAGATTCTTTATTACGTCCTGCAAGAATCGGATGAAGATCGTAGGTTGCCGAAAGTTTAGCGATTAGTTGCCCCGTGTAACCATTGGCGCCATATAAAAGAAATTGAGTGGATTGCATGGTGAAATGTACAACTAATTTATTCTTTCAATTTATAACTACACAAAAAAGCTCAACCGCAGTTGAGCTTTTTCGTGCATCATTTGATGGGTTAGCTTACAGCCGTTTCCATATAACTTTCGGTTGGCTCGCAGGTACAAACCAGGTTACGATCGCCGTAAGTATTGTTTACCCTGCTTACACTCGGCCAGAATTTATTTTCCTGTACATAGGGCAGTGGAAAAGCTGCCTGTTGCCTGGTATAAGGCTTGGTCCATTCATCCGCACAAATTACATGTTGGGTATGAGGTGCATTCTTTAGTACATTTTCTTTTTTATCTGCACTACCTTCTTCAATGGCTTTTATTTCATGATAGATACCTATCAGTGCATCGCAAAAACGATCCAATTCCGCTTTATCTTCACTTTCTGTAGGCTCTATCATTAAAGTGCCTGCAACCGGAAAAGATAGGGTGGGTGCATGAAAGCCATAATCCATCAGCCTTTTCGCCACATCTTCGGCTTCTACACCTGCACTTACTTTAAAGGGCCTCAGGTCAACGATAAACTCGTGAGCCGCAGTACCATTTTTGCCGGTATAAAGAATTTTGTAATATTTTTCCAATCTTATCTTCATGTAATTAGCGTTCAGTATCGCATATTCGGTTGCGTTGCGTATTCCATTTGTGCCTAACATTTTAATGTATGCATAGCTGATTAGCAAAATACTGGCGCTCCCATAAGGGGCCGCACTGATTGCATGTGTATTAGTAGCCTTATTTTCCATCCTCACATGTCCCGGTAAAAAAGGAACCAGTTGTTTTGCGACGCAGATAGGCCCAACTCCCGGACCACCTCCGCCATGCGGAATCGCAAAAGTTTTGTGCAGGTTCAGATGGCAAACATCTGCACCAATCATCCCCGGACTGGTTAGTCCAACCTGGGCATTCATATTGGCGCCGTCCATATATACCTGACCACCGTACTGGTGAATGGTATCGCATATTTCCTTGATGCTTTCTTCAAATACACCATGTGTAGAAGGATAAGTCACCATTAATGCTGCCAGGTCATCTTTGTGTTCTGCTGCTTTTTCTTTTAAATCAGCCACGTCAATATTACCAGCTTCGTCGCATTTGGTAACTACTACTTTCATGCCTGCCATTACAGCACTTGCGGGGTTGGTACCATGGGCCGAGATGGGAATAAGTACCACATTGCGATGGCTTTCGCCCCTTGATGCGTGGTAAGCCCGGATAGTTAACAGCCCTGCATATTCACCCTGTGCGCCGCTATTTGGTTGTAATGAAGTAGCTGCAAAGCCTGTAATTGCACTTAAATACAGCTCCAGTTCTGAAATTACCTGATGGTAGCCAAGCGTTTGATCGGCAGGTGCAAATGGATGCATCCTGCTAAATTCCGGCCAGCTAACCGGTATCAGTTCCGACGCAGCGTTCAACTTCATCGTACAACTGCCCAAACTAATCATGGAAGTATTCAGGCTCAGGTCTTTATTTTCTAAAAATTTGATGTACCGCATCATCTGGCTTTCGCTGTGATGAGTATTAAAAACGGGATGCAATAAAAAGGAACTGGTTCTTTTAAGCCCGGCAGGAAATTTATAGGTGGCAGATTCAATTGCCTTGTCTTCTTTTATAATATTGCCGGTTACTTCTGCAAAAACCCTTACTACCTGGCTTACGTCTGCAGGCGTGGTGGTCTCATCTAAACTTATTCCCACTGCGCCATCTTCAAAATAGTGAAAGTTCAGTTCGTTTCTTTCTGCAACTGTTTTTAGCCCGGCTACATCAGTTACATTCACTTTCAGCGTATCAAAATAAGCTGTATTCAACTGATCAACACCTAAGCGGTTTAATTCGCTTTCGAGTTGAAGGGTAAGCAGGTGTATTCTTTTTGCAATATTTTTCAGGCCCGGTGCCCCATGAAAAATAACATACATCGCAGCCATATTACTCAATAGGGCCTGGGCAGTACAAATATTGCTGGTCGCTTTTTCACGGCGAATATGTTGCTCTCTGGTTTGTAACGCCATACGTAAACAACGGTTGCCTTGCGCATCCACGCTTACTCCAATAATGCGACCGGGGATATTGCGTTTAAATTCATCCTTTGTTGCAAAGAAAGCGGCATGCGGCCCGCCAAATCCCATCGGCACACCCAACCTTTGCGAAGAGCCAATAGCAACATCGGCTCCTAATTCACCCGGAGGAGTCAATAAGGTTAGCGCCAGCAGGTCCGTCGCCATTATTACCATTGTATTTACTGCATGTGCCCTCGTAATAAAATCCCGGTAATCAGCCACCGAACCATCGCTATCCGGATATTGCACAATGGCTCCAAAAAATAATTCATCCAATAATACGTCTGCAAAAGCACCAAACACCAATTCAACGCCAATTGGTTCAGCCCTGGTAATTAAAACATCTTTTGTTTGAGCGAATACTTTTTCATCCACAAAAAACTTAGGAGCGGTGATATGATCGTGATTTTTATTCTTATGATTGAATAACATCGCCATTGCCTCCGCCGCGGCAGTCCCTTCATCCAGCAGACTTGCATTGGCGATCGGCAATGCAGTCAGGTCGCTTACCATGGTTTGATAATTGAGCAGGCTTTCCAAACGGCCCTGCGCAATTTCTGCCTGGTAAGGGGTGTAGGCAGTGTACCAACCCGGGTTTTCAAAAACGTTTCGTAAAATAACGCTGGGGGTAATAGTATCATAATATCCCTGGCCAATATAACTTTTAAAGACTTTATTTTTAGCGGCTACTTTCTTCAATTCATTCAAATATTCAAACTCACTGATAGCAGGAGGGGTTTCCAGTTCAGATTTTATCCTGATACCATCCGGAATGGTTTTGCTGATCAGTTCTTCCAAAGAGTTTACGCCAATTTCAGCCAGCATGGCGGTTGTTTCTGCTTTGTTTGGGCCTATATGCCTGCCTGAAAATTCATTCTGTTGTTTTTCGAAAAGAGTCATATTTCTATAGATATTTTGAAAGTTTAAGATACGAACTGAAGTACATTAATCAACATCGTTGTGTCATCTCAATCCCGGGAAAGGGTTGTGTGCTGCCCCGGGACTCACTAGTGCTTTCCAGCTAATTTGATCTGACTGCGGAACGTGATTGGGATAGATTGAGGTGAAATGCAATGTGCTGAAGAACCACACTGCTTCCAAAAAAATCTATGAACGGGGTTCATACAAATTTTACCGCTGCAAAATTACGTTAACACAACAAGAATTGGTGCTAATATGTTCGTTACTTTGCACCTGTGGAAAAATGAAGAATAAATTATACAGAATGGTTGTACAGCGGCCTAAATAATACCAATTATGAGCGATGAACTATTAAGAGCCTGGGAAAAGAAATCAGGGGAAAGACAAAAATTATATAAAAATTACCTGCACCGGGCAGATAAGAACACTGTTTTGAAAGCGTTGCCTGACCTGAATGATGAGGCTTTTGGAAAAATTGACTGCCTTAAATGTGGCAATTGCTGCAAGGGATATTCGCCACGTTTTAAAACGCCGGATATTAAAAGGATAGCCAAACATCTGAAAATGAAAGATGGCGACCTTATTAATAATTACCTCACCGTAGATGCGGACGGCGATTATGTAATGCGTGCCGCACCCTGTTCTTTTTTGGGTGAAGATAATTATTGCACTATTTACGATGTGCGTCCTTCAGACTGTGAACGGTTTCCCTATACAGATGAAGATTTTTTATTGAAGCGTCAGCCAATGGCATTAAAAAATTCAACCTTTTGCCCCATCACCTATTACGTAATTGAAAAATTAATGGCCATGGGGAAGTAAGCCAGGTGTTACTTCAAAGTAAGTTCTTCGTATGCAGCAGTCAACGGCCTTGTAATGCCATCACCCTTCCATTCGGGTGCACCGGGAATAATGGTGGTTTTCAATATTTCTTCCTTTGATTTACCCGATTTAATTGCAGCTTCTACAAACTGGAGTGTCTTACCCAGGTAGTCGTTAAACAATTTTACTTCATCCCTTGATACTACCACATCATATCCTTCAGCAGCGTGGCCGCATACAAATTTTGTTTTTTTATTAAATGTGGCATTTGCCTGGTCCAGTACTTTTATCCAGTTGGTAATACTTGCCCCGGCACTGCGGTCAACAAAGGGATGCCGCCTGTTACATACCAAATCGCCGGTATGTACAATATTGGCCTTTTTGAAATGAATAAAACTATCTCCGTTGGTATGTGCTGCTCCAAAATAGTGCAGGCATATTTCTTCCTTTCCAATCTTTTCGCACCAGGTAGTCCCAAAAGTCTGGTCGGGGTATAGCTGCTTGTCTTCGTTTTTATTTTGTTTTGCAACCCTTTCCTGGTTCAATTTAGAATTTTCATGAGCGAGTACATGGGGCACCAAATCTTTAAAAACGATATTACCACCGGAATGATCACCATGATGATGTGTATTGATGAGTAACCGGAATGGCTGTGCAGACTGCTTTTTCAATTCATCGATCAGGTGCTGCGATTGCTCGGGAAACTGGGAATCCACCACTACAATTCCATCCCTGGACAACATAAATAAAATGGTGCCTCCTTTTTCTGTAAACACGCCAATCTCTTTGGTAAGCATATTAATTTTCCATGCCGGATCCGCAAATATCTGTGCGATTGTTCTATTACTTAGAAAAGCCAGGCTGGCCAAAGTGAGGCTGGTTTGGCGGAGGAATGTACTGCGTTGCATAGTTTTGAATATAAATGGGAAAGAAAGTTACAGATATTTAATGATGTAACGCATGTCATACAGATAATTAAAACTTTGGTTCGTTCCAGGTGAAAGGTTTTACATTCTGCATCAATTTCTTTCACCTAAAAAATGCTTCATTCAAAGGCGGACTGAAAAAAAGCCGTTAAACCTGGCTGACAGGTCATCGTTGTGGAAAGGCATATTTACGCCAGAACATATCGGTTTAATACTTATATTACTTATGTTTGTGGCCGGGGAAACTGTTATATTAATTCGAAGCAATTCAATGCAAATAAAATGCTTATTATCCGTTTAGTTAGCGTGGGTGTTATGGTATTATTGATTAGCTGTTCCAGTCAGAAAAAAAGCCAGCGCCAATATAAGAATGTGCCGGTAGAGAAATTAAATTTAAGCAACAGCGAAAATGGGGAGGATAAAATTTTATTCCTTACCCTGAATATGACCATGACGGATAGCGTGATGGATACCTATAAATTTGCTGTAACAAATACCATTTTTGCAAAAGGCATTTTAAATGGCAATCCTTTTAAGAATGATATTGTGATTGAACCCTACAATCTATATTGTGAAATTTCGGATGATAAAAAGAAAAGGGTGGATTTGATAAAAGTTCAGAATCCTTTATTAAAAGTATTTGAATATTCACCTGATAAGGAAAAACTGGAGAAAAAATTATTTGTAAGCAAAACCGGTGAACTATTTCTCAGGTTTCAATTCTCCAAAAATGCAAAGTACCTCACTATATACAAGCCACAGGCTGATTCAGGAACCTTAAAAATAATATACTATGCCAAAATTTAACTTTGTATCAATGGAGGGTTGTAAGAAATGGGTAATTGGAACGTTTTTCCTGTTGATACACTTACAAACCATTTCACAAATTTATACGGTGGATAGTTTAATGAGAAATGGCGTGCGAAATAACCGGGTAAACCTTGTTTATTTAAGTGACGGCTATCTTGCTGCCCAACTACCAGGCTATATAACCAATGCCAATACCATCAACAACGCTTTATTTGGGCAGGCGCCTTTTGTGCAATACAAAAACTATTTTAACTCCTACGCCATTCGGGTGCCTTCTGTTGAGTCAGGCGCCAAGCATCCCGGTACAGCGTCTGATGAGTATACATCAGGTGGACAGCCGGTCACTAATCCAAACAACAATTTTCAAAGCACTTTTGATTACTTTTCTATTCACAGGCTACTCGTACCTCAAAATAACGCAGCTATCAACAGTGCCTTAGCCAGTAATCTACCGGATTACTCGCAGGCATTCATCGTGGTAAATTCTCCATACTATGGCGGATCAGGAGGTGCTTATGCTACGGCATCCACTGATGCTTCGTCGGCCGAGGTTGCCATTCATGAAATCGGGCACTCTTTTGCAAACCTGGCAGACGAATATTGGGCAGGAGATTTTTATGCTGCGGAAAAAGCAAACATGACTGCCAATAATAATCCGGCTACCGTAAAATGGAAAAACTGGCTTGGTCTGAATGGTATCGGCATTTATCCTTATGGTGCCTCCGGCAACCCCGCCAATTGGTTCAGGCCACACCAGACATGCAAGATGCAATACCTGGGGTATCCGTTTTGTTCTGTATGCACGGAAAGGATCATAGATGTAATTCATCAAAAGGTAAATATGATTGATGCCAATATGCCATCCGCCACATCATTTTCCTTATCAAACGCCAACCCTGTAAATTTCAGCATTTCAGCGGTGCAAACTGTGCCCGCTACAGTAGATATTAAATGGTATTTAAACGGATCTGCAACCCCTTTTGCTACCAACCAGTTTTCGGTTTCTGTTCCTTTTGCGTCATTCATTGGCGGTAACAATACCGTTAGGGCCGAAGTGATAGACAATACGACGCTATCAAAATCATATCTGCCAGGTGTGGGGTATATCAATAACCTAACCTGGACTGTAAGTAATTCCGTTTTGCCCGTTCATCTATTGTCATTTTCCGGAAGGCTAAATAATAAAACGGCTTTGTTAAACTGGGATATTGATTCACCGGATGACCTTCAAATATTCGAATTACAGAAAAGTAAGGATGGAGTAAATTTTACCAGGGTTGCAACGGTTAGCGGCCAGCCATCCAAGAAAAGTTATGACTTTGCCGACGAAAAAATATTTGCGAATTATACATACTACCGGCTCAGGATAACAGAGAAAAGCGGTTCGTTTTATTATAGCAATATTATTCGCCTTCAAAATGCTTTTGATAAATATTATTACAAGGTTTACCAGAATTCCGGTATCCACCAGTATCATTTATCAGTAGGAATAACCGAACCTGGAAAGGTTTCATTTACGGTAAGTGATGCACAGGGCAAAATAATTTTAAAAAACAACTTCGGAAACGTAGAGAAACAGGTTGAGTACGATTTTGATCTTACCGGAAAGGCTGCGGGCATTTATTATATGACCCTTTACTTTAAGGATCATAAATATACAGTGCCATTATTAGCGAATTAGTTTCATCTCTTTTCGTTATGCCAGAGTGATTTAGCAGTTGGGCTGAAAGCGGAATTGTATATCAATGGTAGTTTTTTTTTAACTCAACTCCCTGTTTGGGAATTTGGAAACGGGGGGGAAGGTGCGTATTTGGATTTTCAAACACTGGAACTACTTTGAATTAGTAGATTAATAGCGGACGGTTTTTTGGTCAAAAAAAGCGGCAGGTTTATCTTAACGGAAAAATGTGTCTTTAATATTCCAGTTTCTTCAATGATGGCGCTTTTATCCAGGTAGCTATAACTACCAGTATCGTCATGCATCCACCAAACACCACCGAAGGAATTACACCCATCAATTTGGCTGCTACACCGCTTTCAAACTGGCCTATTTCGTTGGAGGAATTAATGAACATGGAGTTTACGCTCATCACCCGGCCACGCAGTTCATCAGGTGTTTTTAACTGCATAATATTTCCTCTTACTACCACGCTTAACCCATCGCAAACCCCACCTGCCATCAACGCCATAAAAGATAGCCAGTACCATTTTGAAATACCAAAAATAATAATGCAGATACCAAAACCAGCTACGGCAAATAATAATTTAATACCTTGTTTTCTCTTCATTGGGCTAAGCGTAAGTCCCAATACCATCGTTATACAACCTATATCGGCAGCTGCATTCAGCCATCCAAAGCCAATGGGGCCTACATGTAAAATATCTTTCGCATAAACAGGGACCATCGCAACGGCGCCACCAAACAGCACTGCAAAAAGATCCAACGTTATAGCGCCTAAAACTTCCTTTGTTTTAAAAACATATTTCAGGCCTTCGCTTACTGCTTCCAGTGTTTTTTTTTCGGCCATAATGCCTGGTGGCTTTTCTTTTAGCTTTGAAAGAAAAAATAGCCCGGTCAATATTAAACAGGTAATCACTATAAATGTTCCCGTAACATGTAGCCAGGCAATTAAAAAACCAGCCATGGCATGGCCACTAATGCTGGCGATCAGCCAACTGGTAGAACTTAATTGGGATGCATTGATCAATAATTCCCTTGGCACTAATGAAGCGATGATAGCTCCAAAACTTGGACCTGAAAATGCACGGATAGCACCTGTAAAAAAGATAATATTGTAAATAAATATGATGATCAGTTTATTGCCAAATGCTTCGTGAAACCAACCGGTAGAAGTACCCAATAGCACAAGTGTACAGATGGAGTATAGGAAAACAGTGCGTAACAGTAGTTTTCTTTTTTCACTTGTATCAATTACATAGCCTGCGTATAATGCAAGTGTGATTGCGGGTATCGCTTCTGCGAGCCCAATCATACCGATGTAAAAAGCATCTCCTGTAAGTTCATACATCCACCAGGCAACCAGCGTGCCCATCATACGAAGCCCCATAATGAAGACAAAACGGCCCAGGATAAAATTTCTGAATTCCGGTATTTTTAAAACGGCTAAGGGAGATGTGTTCAATAGAAAAAATTGATTGGTAAGATGCCAAAGTTAAAGAACATATGATGAGATAGTTGGTTTATTTATACGCAACTTATCGGTGTCTCAGAAAAAAAGCAGGGTGTTTGAAGACCTCCCCTTTAGGGGTCGGGGGCGTTCTACGGCAACGTTAAATAATGTTGCCCGTTTTCATATTCTTTGTCCAATGCGTGAATGATAACTTTCAAATGTTCATCATTACCTAAAAAATCAGCATTGGAAGTATCTACAAAAAGTGTTTTAATATTTTGCTGCTTTATGTACTGCGTATAGGTTTCCTGTAATGAAAAGAGATAGTCACTTGCAATACCCTGTTCATATTCCCGGTTTCTTTTTTTTATATTCTCTTTCAGTTTTACTACCGGGCTATGCAGGTAAATCAGGATATCCGGCTGCACTATCTGCGGGTTGATGATATCAAACAGTTTTTGGTACAACCTGAATTCCTCATCCGGTAAATTTACTTTGGCGAATAAAAGGCATTTGGTAAACAAATAATCAGAGATGGTAATATTCTGAAACATATCCTTTGTCTGCAGCAGGTCTTTTAGTTGCTTGTAGCGCTCGGCCATAAAAAACAGTTCCAGCGGAAAGGCATATTGCTGTTGGTTTTCGTAAAATTTTGGGAGGAATGGATTGTCAGCGAATTCCTCCAGGATAAGCCTGGCATTAAAATGTTTGCTGAGTAAATGGGCTAGCGTGGTTTTACCTGCACCAATATTTCCTTCTATCGTTACAAAACTATACTTCATGGTTTCCAGCACGCAAAATAAGTGAAATAATGGTTGTACTAATAAAACTTTCTAACATTTAACTGGTCAGGACATGCTAACAGTAACTGGTGAATGCTTTTGTTGAACAGGGGGTGCTTAAATAACGGCGAAATCTCATTCAATGGAACCAGCACAAAACGGCGGTTTTGTATCTCCGGGTGCGGAACAATCAAATCCTTTTCTTTTATGATCACTTTGTTGAAAAAAAGAATGTCAATGTCAATGATGCGGGGAGCATTTTTTACTGTTCTTATCCTGCCCATTTTTTTTTCAATCGAAAGGATATGCTGTAGTGTTTCAGGGGCAGTCAGTGTGGTTTCAATTATAATTACCTGGTTTAAAAAATCCGGCTGGTTTGTATTTCCCCAGGCTGCGGTTGCGTACAGCCCGGAAGCCCGGACCATTTTACCGATCTTTTGTTGAATATATTTTATTGCATTTTGCAGTTGTTGTTTACTGTTCCCTAAATTACTACCGAGGAGGAGATAAATATTATTCATTTTTAAGGTAGAGTCTTTTATCAAATAGAAAAATTGCTGAAGCGCTTATTTTTATTTTACCGGCATCCGGATGTGCAGGATTGATCAGGTAGTTATTTTCCTGTTCAATGATCGCAGACGGGATTTTCAGGACCAGTGATTGCAGGGAAGTCAGGAATTTGTCACCTATAAATTGACCATATGCAATATCATCTTTCCAGTTTGGTTTTAATTTTTCGTGATCAATGGTAACTGCGTTCACGGGTTCGGGTATTTCAATAGAGATTAAATGGTAGTTCAGCGGTTGACGGTAAGACTTAACATGCACTAATATTTCTAAAACGGCAAGGGAGATATGATCCGTTGTGTAAAGCGCGGGTAACCCAATGGAATTCCAACGGCCGCCATATCGTTTGGAACCTGTACCCGACAGGTCATTTTTATAATCTCCGTTGGTAAGGCGATAGACGATCATGCAAGAATACCATGTTCTATACGCCCTAATTGAATTAATACTTTCTGTATACCCTCAAGGGTAGTAAGTGAAGAAAAAGAAAGGTCACCTTCCAGCATTGGAGGGTTAGTACGCAGCCAGTGATAAAAGCCTTCAATATTGCCAAATACTTTTTTACCCCTGGTTAAAACATGATTTATCTGGACGAATCTTTCCGCATGTATAGGGGAAAAACTACTGTTGTTTTTTGCGTAACGCTGCAAGGTTCGTTCACTGATATGCAGCATTGCAGACCACTCCGCCTGGGTAAAAGGAGTTTTATTTGCAATCTTTATAAAATCACCATAAGTAAAATTATTTACAGAAGGGATTAGTTTTAAAGTTTTGTTGTATGCAGCCTCCGGCTCGTTTGTTTTGCTCTCTTTAATAATTTGATTATAGAGAGCCGGGGCCTTTGCTTTAAGATTCTTTTTCATACACCCGTCATTTGTCGTATAAATGTACGACAGATGTCATGAAGGCTAAAATTTTTTTTACATTTTTTTTACCAATAGCTTTACGCCAAAATTATTTGATTGAATGCAACCTTATAGCCAGTTAAGGGCCATGTTGGCCATATCAAAAGCCAGCCTGCTGGCCCAGTTCAGAAGCCCTTCGGCGGTTCTTTTTAGTTTTGCTTTTCCGTTTATTTTTATTCTCGTATTTGGGTTTATTGGTAACAACGGAGGAGTGCCGGTGTATAAAATTGCAATAGATAAAAACTGTGATACCGCAAATGCTTTATATGATTCGGTAAAAGCCAGTAACAGAATTAAAATAATAAGATTTGAAACAGAGGCAGAGTTGCGCAGTAATTTGGTAAAGGGCAAAATCACCGGCGTATTTAATATTAAACATAATACAACAGAAGTACCAGCCTATACCTATAGCTTATCTACCACCAGTGCCAGCAATGATAAATGGCCGCAGTTTATGCCAATAGTGAATAGTATTGTGAACAAAATCAGTAACGAAAAATATGCCGGCAGGCCTACTTATGCCGTACCTGATTTTAATTATGCCAGGGACGTAGAAGAGATACGGCAATACAAAACCATTGATTTTATCTTACCCGGACAGTTAGGGTTTTCTTTACTAAGTTCAGGCGTATTCGGCGTGGCTTTTATGTTTTTTAACCTCAGAAATACCCTGGTATTAAAGCGTTTTTTTGCAACGCCCATCAGCCGCACCCATATTATTTTAGGAGAAGGACTGGCGAGGGTAATATTTCAAATGCTCACCGCCATCGTGATTATTGTAGCGGGGAGGTTTCTTTTTGGCTTTACACTCATCAACGGAGTTGTAACATTACTGGAAATGCTGGTGTTAAGTTTTCTTGGGTTAATTGTTTTTATGGGCCTTGGCTTTATTGTCAGCGGCCTGGCAACCAGCGACAGCAGCATTCCGCCATTCGCCAATTTATTGACGTTGCCCCAGTTTTTATTGGGAGGAACATTTTTTTCAGTAGAGGCTTTTCCCAAATGGCTGCAGCCAATATCCAAAGCATTGCCGCTAACGCACCTGAATACAGCCATGCGGGCCGTGGCATTTGAAGGACAGAACTTATGGCAGGTAAAGGGTGAAATCGGAATTTTGTTGTTGTGGGGAATTGGTATTTATGCAGTGGCTGTGAAAGTTTTCAAATGGGAGTAAATTTAAATTATGCGTGTAATTAAAGCGTTTTTAGTTGGGGCTACCGGCCTGTTTATTATTATTACTTTATTTTCTTTATTAATACCCTCCCGGGTACGGGTATCGAGGGCTGTGATGATCAATAATACCACTGTCGGTAAGGTGTACCACCAAATAGCAAATTTTGAAAACTGGAAAAACTGGCACCCCATATTTACAGTAGATTCAGCGAATCTTGCTGGTAATCCAACCGCAATTACCGGTACGGATTCAGGATGTATTATTACATACCATGGCAGGGATGTAAGGGTTAGTTTGATCTCTGCCGATTCAACTTCTGTTAAATTTTTATTACAGGCAGATGGAGAAAATGATGTAGACAATGATATTTTGATTACCTCTTTGCCATCACAAAATGCGGTGCAGGTAGAATGGAGAGCCATCACCAGGTTGCATTGGTATCCCTGGGAAAAATTTTATGGGATATTTATTGACAAGCTCACCGGCCCGGGGCACGAAGCTGCATTAAACGGTCTGAAAGATTTTATCGAAAAAAGTCCAATGTCCCGCATCTTATTTGGCATTCCTCAAAAGGAGGACTCTATAAACTGAATTCTTTCAAAGTTCCTTCCGGGATTTTGAAACCTCCGTGCAACCCTTTCAATCATCAGGTTGTCATCATTGCATAGCAAATACAATGGATTATACAGTACTGGTAAAAGAATGCCTCAGAAGAAAGCCGGCTGCCCAAAAGCAGTTGTATGATCATTTTGCGCCTGCAATGCTGGGGGTTTGCTACCGCTATACAAAATCTGTTCATGATGCGGAAGATGTATTGCAGGAAGGATTTACAAAAGTATTTCTTCATTTAAACAATTATAAATCCACCGGCGAATTAGGCGCCTGGATCCGGCGTATAATGGTTACTACTGCACTTAACTATTTAAAGAAAAATAAGCGATACCGAGAGGAGTTGGTTTTTGCCGAAATGCCATTGCACCCTGTATCGGATAATAATCCAATGATTCAGTTAGACGCAAAGCAATTATCTGAACTGATCCGCCAATTGCCAACGGGTTTTCAAACAATTTTTAATTTATATGCCATAGAGGGATATACACATGTGGAAATTGGTGCAATGTTGGGAATAAGCGATGGGACATCCAAATCGCAATATGCGAGGGCCAGGTATTTATTAATAGAATGGATTGAAAAATATTCATCATTTTCAAAACAGGAGCAGTATGCAGGAAAGTAATTTTGAAAAGCAGGTACAGCAAAAAATGGATGAGTTAACAGTAAACCCGTCTGGTGTGGTATGGCAAAAGGTGGCCGATGCTCTTGAGAAAAGAAAAGGCAACCAGCGGGTAATTGCTATCGTATTACTGGCGCTGTTATTTGTAGGATCAACTGTTTTTTTTCTTTTGAATCAATCAACCAAAAGAAAATTTGATGCATCGATGACGGATAAAATTGTTCCTCAAAAAATGGATGACATCAAGAAATCCAGCGGTGGAAATAATATTCCAAACAAAGAGGTGGTACCAGGTATTTTAAATCGTGCCGGCGGGAATAGAGCAGCAGGTAGTACAAGTTTACCCGGGAATGCTTCGGTATCAAAAATAACAAATACCCAACAAATTAGAATACCAGAACAAGTAAGCACAAAGTTCTCCGGTCAATTGACTACATCAAAAGATATCAGCGATACTGGTGATAAGAAAGTAAAGGAAGTTGTAAGAAATAAATCCGATAATATAAAGTACAAGACCCGGCAGCAGTTAAAAATAAAGATAAGCGGCGCTGAACCGGAGGAGTTGGCCAATGAAATAAATGCGTTTGTTGATACCGGTAAAGCGGCGCATTTAGAAAATGATATAGTGATCAATAAACAGTTGACGGACACACAGCGCAACGTTGTAACAGATATTGGTAAATTACCAGGAGATACCATAGCATTGATTCAAACATTGCCTGAGGAAAAGAAAGTGGATATTGAAAAAGCAAATCATCCAAAACAAAAATCTAAATGGCAGTTTGGATTAAATTTTTCGGCAGGCTTTGCAGCAACTAAAAGCAGTTACCTGGGAATTATCGGTTTGGGAAACACAGATGAATTGAAAGCATTTGATCCTGCTCAATCAAATACCGGTACAACAGGTACAGGGTCTGGAATAAGTATACCATACACGCCGTCGGAGATTAAATCTGGTGCAGGTATTATTATGGGCGTATTCATGCAAAAGGGAATTTCACGGAAAACCAATTTGCAATTTGGATTGAATTATAAATCATACAATTCATCCATGCAAATTGGTAACCGGGTAGATAGCATTTTGTCTTATGCTGGTAATTTGTTTAACAGGGATAACTTTTTTTATAGAGCGGGTACTAAGGAGAACTATAAAAATCACTTTCATTTTATTGAATTGCCAGTTTCGATGAGGATAAAATTGGGAAAGCAAAACAAACTGCCTGTTTACTTAAATTCAGGTTTTACAATCTCGCAACTTATTACAACCAACGCATTACAGTTTGATGCATTATCCGGTTCTTACTTTAGAGATAATGCGGCTTTTAATAAAACCCAGTTTAATATTTCTGCAGGGTTACTGCTTTCTTTATCTGGTAATACAAATAATGCGGTCCTTATCGGCCCTGATTTAAATTTTAGCGTAACTAAAATGGCTAATTCCGGGCTTTACAAAAACCGCCACTACAGCTACTTCGGAATACAATTGCGAAAGGGTATTGGTAAAAAATAATGGGTTTTAATTCTATCTCATGCAACCTTATTTCCGGAAAGCTTGTCAGCTTGGTATGGTAGCCATCAAAACTAAATTATCATGAAAAAATTATTCACCTTCTCTCTCGTTGTATTAGTTGTAATTAGTTTCCACAGTTGTGTGAAAGACACCTGTGGGCACACTTATTCATATACCTGGTTTGAGCCGCTGTATAAAACCACCGCGGAAGTAAGAGCCAATATTAAAAACAGTGCAGCCAGGGAAATAAAAGCGCCGGGTAAATTGTTTATCATTGGCAATTATATTTTTTTGAACGAGATTAATAAGGGAGTACATATCATTAACAATACAAATCCTGCCGCACCGGTTAACACAGGTTTTATTGAAATACCTGGCAATATCGATATCGCAGTAAAAGGCAATATCATGTATGCAGATTTATACACCGATCTTTTGGCACTGGATATTAGTAATCCATTGCAGATAGTTAAGGCAAAGATTGTTGACAATGTATTTCCTCACCGGTATTATGGCTTTACTGCTGACAGTAGCAAAATTATTTATGATTGGGTACGCCATGATACTACGGTAACGAAAGATTGTTCCCCCAATCAATGGATTGGTTTTGGAGGTGTTTTCATGCAGTCTTCGGATGTGGCTTCCAATAAAAGTATAGTGGGCGGGTCACCAACCGGTATCGCCGGTTCAATGGCAAGGTTTGCTTTATTAAACAATTACTTATACACGGTGGGTGATGCGGAGTTAAAAGTGATAAATGTTCAAACCGAAGGTAATCCCGTAGTATCCAATACAGTTAAATTAAATTGGGGTATTGAAACTATTTATCCATTCCAGGGGAAATTATTTATAGGCTCCAATACAGGTATGTTTATTTTCAATACCAGCAATCCGGCGGCTCCTGTTCAAGTTGGCAGTTTTTCTCATGCCCGTGTATGCGACCCTGTGATTGCAGATACAAAATATGCATATATAACATTGCGCAATGGCAGTAAGTGCCAGGGCTTTATAAACGAACTCGATATCGTGGATATTTCAAACCTCAATGCACCCGTTCTGGTAAAGAAATTTGATATGACCAATCCCCATGGCTTGTCAAAAGACGGAGACCTTTTGTTTATATGTGATGGCAAAGATGGGTTAAAAGTGTTTGATGCTAAAACAGTAACCAACATCCTGTTAAAAAAACAGATTACGGGTATTGAAACCTATGATGTAATTGCTTACAATGGAGTAGCAATGGTGGTAGCAAAGGACGGCTTGTACCAGTTTAGTTACAGTGATATCAATAACATTCAGCAACTTAGTAAAGTATCCATCACCCAGTAAAAAGTTGTTATGAAAAAGTATAGTTTAATCTTCTTTCTGTTTATTGTAGTTCCCTTTTCATTTTCTAATGCACAGGCAAAAATGAAAGCAAATCCGGCTGTAAAATTTACTACTATTGTCCAGGCTGGAATACTGGAAGGGGAAGCCAATAAAACATTCGGACAGTTCCAATTGGTAAATGGCATTCAATACAATGCCTGGTTTTATGGACTTGGGTTAGGTGTTGATTACTATGGCGACAAAAGAAGTGTTCCGTTATTTTTAGATATAAAAGGTGATTTAAAAAAGGGTAAAAAAACTCCATTTGTGTATGCAGATGCCGGTTATAATTTTAGCTGGTTGAGGGAGGGCGATAAAATGAATTTTTGGGGAACTGACTATAAAACACGTGGCGGGTTGTTTTATGAAACAGGCCTCGGTTATAAATTTATTTTAAAGAACAAAATGGCTTTGGGCCTCAGCGCCGGGTATTCGTTCAAGCAGCAAAAGGAAATGTTTAAGCAGAATGTATTTATGGATTTTCCCCCATATAATCAGCCGGGTTATATTCAGCCTTATGATATTTATGATAATCAATTCAGGAGGGTTAGTTTAAAATTTAATTGTTCTTTTTAATAAAAGCGAGGTTTCGTTTTATGCCTGCAAACTTGCTTCTCTTGAGTGGAGAATTTTTAAACACAAGTTTGAAATTTTCCTCTGTCAGGTCTTCCCAATCTTTGGTTGATAAATTCAATACGGCAGGGATTGGAGAAAATGCAGCTTCTGTTGTTGGTCTTGAAAAACGATTCCAGGGGCATACATCCTGGCATACATCACAGCCAAACATCCAGTTATCAAATTTCCCCTTCATGGCATCGGGGATCAATGCTTCTTTCAATTCAATTGTGAAGTAGGAGATGCATTTACTTCCGTCTATCACCTTATCCGGTAATATGGCTTCCGTTGGACAGCTATCAATGCAGTTGGTACAACTACCACAATAGTCTTTTGCAAACGGATCATCATG
Organism: Ferruginibacter sp.; assembly: GCA_031424955.1. Classification (GTDB taxonomy): domain Bacteria; phylum Bacteroidota; class Bacteroidia; order Chitinophagales; family Chitinophagaceae; genus Ferruginibacter. The sequence continues at coordinate 38,757 of JANPIJ010000158.1, forward strand.
GTTCAATTCCAGATCAATAATTAAAGTGGCAATAAAAAAGAAACTGCCGCTTTGTTTATTGATAAGGTTTCCATTTTTGCCAACCCAGCCCAGGCCGGTTCTTTGAGCCCAGCTTCTTTCCAACACCGGCGCACTATCTACAAATCCACGGCCATTTACATCACCCACCAACAATTTTATTTCTGTTAAAAAGCTGTTCAGCTTTTCTTTGATCACCTCATGATAATCTTTCCCGTAAGCATATTTGGCGACTTTTGGTGCAGCCGGTATTTGCTGTTGTTCCGGAAAATAATTTAATAGAAGCGTGATAACTGATTTTGCACCCGGTACTAAAAGGGAGGGGTCTATCCTTTTATCAAAATAGTTTTCCATGTATTGCATCGTTCCATTAAATCCTTTCTTTAACCAGCTTTCCAACCGGCGGGCATCTTCACTCAGCAATTGTGCCATTGCAATACCGCAATAATCAAAACCCAGCCTGGTGGCAATTGACTTAATTAACCGGGTGCGATTTTCCAAATTGACCATGTGAGTTGGCTGTTTTAAAATATATCAATTACAGTTGGCTGGTATTTGGTCGTTAATGGCTTTTTTTATTGCTACGTAGATCTCTTTATTATCCTCACGTGTATTGTTGCCCACCAAAAGTACACCCGCATATTTCCTGCATTTGTCAATCCAGGCGAATGTGCCATTGAGCCCGGGTGCAGAAATAACGGTACTATTACCCGTATTGTCGGTTGCTTCTATCCATTCACCCAATCCATACTCAAATCCTTCAGCAACTTTGGGCGTATATTTTTTTGTGATATTTTGGGTTTGGATGGTTTGCATTTCTTTAATGGCCGCTTCACTTAAAATTCGTTTACCCATAAATAGGCCTTTATCCAGGACCATGGCCAAAAAATTCATGTAATCTGTAGCAGTGGATATAGCACCACCGGAAGGATTTGTAGCATTATCTTCCGGGGTAATGCTGCTGTTCTTCATATTCAAAGGCGTAAAAATCCTTTGTTTCATAAGGATTTCAATTTTTTTTTTGGAGATCACTTCCAACACTCTGCCTGCAATATTTAATCCCATATTCCCATAGTTAAAAGTTGTACCTGGTTTGGCGGCAACAAATTTTTTTGCTAAAAAATTTACCTGTTCTTCCAGTGATTCGAACTTTCGGCGTTGTAACTCCATTAATTTCATGATCTTTTTCTCGTTGTCTTCAATACCGGTTTGGTGCGATAAACATTGGCGCAGGGTAACATAGGATTTCCCATAGGTTTCAAAAATGGGCAAATAAGTACTCACCTTCTCATCCAGGGAGATTTTTCCCTCATCAACAAATGTCATCACCAGCGCAGCGGTAAGCCATTTACTGCAATCTGCCACAGGCGCTTTACTTTTTATTTTAAAGTCTTCACCCATTTCTTTCTGATAAATTGCCTTCCCATCTTTATACACGAGGGCAGCCACATTTTTACCCAGGGCTTTTTGATTATTTGCCAGCAGTTTATCAATCTCGCTAAAGTTGTACTGGCTGTTACCAATAAGACAGAATAGCACAAAACTTAATGCCAGCGTGAATTTAAGGCAGTAAGCTTTGGATTTGTATGACATAATTTCCTTCATTTTGTTTTGGATATAGATTTGAGAATATGAATTGATGTTATTTGAATTTTAGTAATGGAACGGGTTATTATTCTTTGTAAACTGAAATGCATTAAAACGTTGATAACCTTTTAAACATTTGGATATTTAAACAAATACTTAAACAACGGCATATTTTAAAGGTTCAAATTAGTGGAACTTACCCTTTAAATATGCTTATCTAAAATTGTTGCGACAAAATACCTAAAAATACTACAGTACCAGGTAAGATTTATCATCGTTTGATTGCAATAAGTGTTAAACAAGTGAAAATGATTAGCGGTTGAAATGGCTCCCTTCAAAACTGAGGCTATAGAATTACTAAAAGATTGATACCATAAATTATCTAAAATCCTAGGCAAACGCTAAATTAAAAATTGAAACCACAGTTAATTTAAACAAATAATACATATAAATACCCAATTATGAATCTAAATAATTTCACCATTAAAGCGCAGGAAGCCATTTCCCAGGCTCAGCAACAGGCGTTTAATCACCAAAATCCGAATATCGAAACAGAGCATTTATTAAAAGCATTGTTGAGCGAGGATGATTCTCCCATTGAGTTTTTGTTGAAGAAAAATAATGTAAACGTAGCCTTTGTCGAAAGCAAAATTGATGAGAGTATTCAAAAACTTCCAAAGGTAAAAAGCGGCGAACCGGCACAGTCAGTTAGCAGGGAAATGAACAGCGTGATATTAAGGGCAACCGCGGCATTAAAAACGTTCGGCGATGAATTTGTAAGTGTTGAATATTTATTGCTCGCCATTTTACAGGGCAATGATAATAGTGCCAAATTGTTAAAGGATGCCGGCCTTACTGATAAAGGATTGGTTGCGGCTATAAAGGATTTACGTAAAGGTTCTACCATCTCCTCTCAAACGCAGGAAACCCAATTCAATGCACTGAACAAATACGCAAAGAATTTGAATGAAATGGCCAGGAATGGAAAGCTGGATCCGGTAATTGGCAGGGATGAAGAGATACGCAGGACCCTGCATATTTTATCAAGGAGAAGTAAGAACAACCCCATCCTGGTAGGAGAGCCGGGTGTGGGTAAAACC
>JANPIJ010000159.1:0-17538 GCA_031424955.1 Ferruginibacter sp.
CATCCTTGCAGATGTATAACTTTTCATATCCCTCACTATATCTTCCATGTTTTTATCATTACTCCCAATGATCATATGCACATGGCTTGGCATGATACACCAAGCGTATATTTCCAGTCCTTTCTTCTCCTGGCAAAATTGCCAGCTTTTAATAACCTCATCCTTGTATTCATTTCTCGTAAATACATCTACCCAGTTCACAGTGGCAAAACTGATAAAATACATTTTATTGATATCCCAAAATTTGTATTTCCGGCTCATATGTTTTAAATCTACAAAATGGAGCACAGCATTTATAACAAAACCTGGAAATTATTTTGAATGGGTAGTTTTAGGCCTGATCACTATACGTTAATAGATATTACAAAATATGCAGAGAGATTACTTTTAGAATTGTTAACTCTTTTTGATGTATGGCACAAGCGGACGCTTGCGCCAATGTAGTCTGCCTAGATAGCTTGTCTCTTTTATAATTGAGAGTGACGGTTAGCACCATTGGCGCAAGCGTCCGCTTGTGCCAGCAGGCTCCTGGCTTCATGCAACAAATCAAATTGTATTACGTCTCATTAAAAGGAATATTTTAAGTTGTTACCTAATTTTATTTGCGCATGACTATTTGATTGCCAGTTTGACTTCACTTAGACTTCTTATTACTTTTTGATGTAAGGCACAAGCGGACGCTTGCGCCAGGGGAACTTTTTATTTCGTAGAAAAAAATTACCGGCTGCTTTCTTCTATTACTACCGGCCCAATCAAACCAGCTTCAAGCAAAGACTTCCCCTGCAATTTAAACGGCGCATTTGTTTTGGTAATTCGTTTATCTTCAGCCAGGCGTTGATCACCCATGATTCTGTTGACCCAGGTATTGGTGACTTCAATTCGCAATTCATTCTTACCCGGCCGGATCGCTTTACTGATGTCCGCCCTGAATGGTGCTGTCCAAAGGATACCACAATTGATACCGTTTACAGATACTTCTGCAATATTGGCTACTCCGCCCAGGTTGAGCCAGACCTGTTTGTTTTTTTCAATTGCTTTTTTCCAGTCAACTGTTTTTTTATAAAAGGCTGTACCGGAATAATACCGGATAGCGGTGTCGGTAGCCAGGCTCCAGTCCTGCAACGAATCAAATACTAACGGTTGGGAATAGCCACCAAATGCGGTATCAAAATTGACGCTCCATGATCCTGTTATGGACTGCACCTGCTTTGTTTCAATCCAGTTTTTTCCGGCATTTGATGATTGAATGTTAGCTGCTTTTTGCAGCACAATAAAAATGGATCCATTTGGCTCCAATCGCAATGGCAAGCTGGTTCTGCCCTTCTCAAATTTCCATGTTTTAGCCATGCTGATATCACCGGTTACTGCATCCCATAATTCGGGCTGGCGACCGGTTACCCTTAATGAAATATCAATGAGCCTTTCTTTACTTTGCTGGTTTGAAATAAAGTAAATATCCAATCCTGGTGCAGTACGATGAGTCCATGCAATTGCAGAAGCTTTTTCATTGGCAGCATCAGTCGCCATAAAATCCGGTTCGATTCCTAATTCTATAAAAGTGCTGGATGTGTAAGGCCCACGGATAACCCGGCCCTTTCCCAATTTCCAGCTATCCGTTTTTCCTGCAGCTTTATCCGGCGTAATGCCGGTTTTATCATTCCACAACAATGAAACAGCCAATTGTAATTTTTGGTCTGCTGCCACTGCATTTGTTAACCCGGGATTTTTAACGGGCTTTTCATCAACCAGTAAGGTAGCTCCTGCTTCCACTAATTTTTTAACCTGGTTGGCCACTTCAACAGATAGGAAGTTTGGGTTGGGATTCATTTTTAATGCACCGGGCAAAACCAATAATTTATAGCTGGCGCCTCCATCCAATGTGATATTGCCATTCTTTGTTTTTGATAAGCGAAGCAATGCATCTTTGTTATAAGAATCATAGGCATACCCATTCAATGGATCGATCCAATCAGCCGGATCAACCATATTGGCGGAATGATTAACACCAGGCGGCGACTGTATCATTGGCTGGCCGGTATTGGCCAACCGAATGGCCTCTTTCGCAACGAGATCTTTCCCAATAATCCCTGGCAGGGAGGCCACCAAATTTTCGGGTAACACTGATCGCCGTGGCAATTCCTCTCCTGTAAAAACAGCTATATCCGTTACCGGCTTTCCTATTTGTAATAATGCCTGGCAGCGCCTTGCATAATCAACCCATGCCCTGCCCTGCTTCCACCAGGTTTGATCCCTTTGAAAAAAAAGACCGATGCCATCTAACGTCATTCCCGGTTTACGATTCATCCATGGATTGTGCATGAATACATGGTACGCCAGCCGGTTGATGCCCAGGGCATAGTTTCGATCCTGCAAAGTTTTAAGCATGCCAGGGTGTTCATCCCAGGTTAATCTTAATTCGGTAAATGCCTCTGCCTGTATGATATTTTTGCCATAAATATGCGCTGCTGAAATAGCGTCCAGCATATCGTTTGGTTTATCGTGTGTGGGGCTACGCAACCAAAATTCTCCCATGGGCACATCTGCATGCTGATAATGTAGCATACCATCGCTTACCATCGTAGGGGCGATGCTTTCGGCAGTAAACACACAACCTTTTTCATGGGCCAGTTTTGCCAGCGTAACATAAAAATTATCATTGATCAGTTCCGCAACAGTGGTTCTCACGTCATACAAAAACCGTTCGGATACATCTGCGTTATCAATTGGTACGCCCGCCATTGCCGGCAGGTATTGGTACATATCGTATCCACGGCGAAGCTTAAACGCTTCTCTAAAAACCGGCGACCAGTTCTGGCTGCCACATTCCCAGCTATCTACATGAAAAACCTTTATTACAGAATCAGCGATTTTTTTTCCGGCCCTTTTATAAATTTCTCCAAACCAATTATCAAATTGTAACTTGAGTGCAGCGGGATTAAACTTATCACATTCCAAACCTTTACCCCCGCCGCCCGTATCATTCCGGTGACCGGTGGAAGTATGCCCCATTCTTATGATCGTCCAGTTGCCCGGCGGTATTTTCCAGTTTAACCTTCCCTGTTTATCCAGGTTACCAGTGATGTCAATCATACTTTTTAGTGGCACACAATTCTCAGCGGTTATTTGTCCCGGTGTGGTTCGTTTACTTACCCGCCATACACTACCATTTTGCCCTTCAAATTGGTTCAGTTTTGATTCGCCGGATAATTCAATCCCGGCAATCCTTAACACGGGTTTCCATTTGGCTGCGTCTAAATCTTCGGCACCGGGTTCCGAACCTTTTTTATCAAAAACAAAACGGAAGAAACGGGCGGTAACCGGACTGACGGAATGAGTATAAGCTTCATCCCAATCCTGCCAGCCATGACGGGAAGCTTCGAGCCGGGTATGAAGAGAAAAATTTACGCCATCATCGCTCACCTGCACCAGTAAACGATTGGATTGGTAATTGGTTTTACTATTGATGACGATCGAGCGACAAGTGAACGGCTGTTTAAATTCATATTGTATCCAGCAGGAATCATCGCTAACGAAATTCTTTTTATTGCCGGGCACAACCAGTAATTGTAAGGCTGAATCGGGCTTGCTGGCAGTGATGACCGGTTGAATGGTTCGGGTCGATGCACCTGCTCCTGTGAGAGTAGGATAAGCAAATACGGCGATGTCCTTATAATAGTTTTCAATGGTTTCAGGCTGCGCCAAAGTATCATTGTAATCCCTTCCCCCCACTACATGCTTTGTTGTCCATACCAATTTTTGCATGGACAATTCCGGGGTGATCCAGGGACCGCCCGCCAGCGCAAATCCGTCACTCACATGAAGGCCTATTTGAAGTTTTAGTCTTTTGGCTTCACCCAGGGCAAACGTTACCATCTGCCACCAGGCCGGTGATAGTTGTTCAATCGGTGGATCAATCAACGGAGGATTGGCTGCCCCTTTTATAAACATCAGGTAAGCACCGCCTATACCGTTCTCTTTCATGGCTTCCAGATCGGCAGTAATACCCTGCTTTGATGCGCTTGCCTGGTTCCAGTACCAGAATACCCATGGACTGGCGGATGGCGGTGGTGATTGAAAAAGCTTTTTTAGACTGGTTGGTGAATAGGTCTTTATTTGTGCGGTTAACGGGCTGGTGGCAATTATCATACTAACCAACAGTATCCAACGCCATTGAACATTTATCTTCGCACTATATGAAATCCCTGCCATATTTCTCTTTTGGATCGGTTAATATATGAAATGTCTTCTCAAAGTAATTCAGTACAAAATTCATTTGCTTTGCCTATAGAAAATGCTTATTCGATTAGGTATTCTTACGTCCCGTCAGGGACAAAATATCGGCAGCATAAATACAATGAAATGAATCAAAGTCCCATAGGGACGTGATATTATTCGAATATTAAGCAAAACATTTTCTATACAAACCGCCTTCTAATTTTTATATTCTCTATTCTTGTATCTCGTCCCTACGGGACTTTATTGCTTTATGATTTTTTTTCTACCAATATCACGTCCCTACGGGACTTTTATATTTTTCTATTTTTAGTTCTACCGATATATTGTCCCTATGGGACGTTTTTTGAGGCTAATGTCATTGACTCGGCCTACAATAACTTTACACTTGTTATTTAATAATTACAAGCCGGTTACACCAACTCCACCGGTTTCTCATGAATTTTCACTTTATAGCCTTTCGCTCCAAAGAAAATGATCACCAGGAAACAAGCCAGCGGTACTATATATCCCATCTGTATATTATCACCATGCATATCAATTACAGTGCCCATCAGGTAAGGGAAGATAGCGCCACCTACAATGGACATCACCAGTAAGGATGAACCGATCTTGGTTTCTTTACCCAGTTCATTAATGCCCAAAGAAAATATCGTGGGAAACATTATGGACATAAAAAAGCCCAATGCACCCAGTGAATAAATTACAGATGCGCCCTGGTCAAGGATGGCGAGCAAACATAATAAGGTCGCAATAACCGCATAGATAGTCAGCAGCTTTTGAGAGGCAATAAACCTTAATAAAAAAGTGCCTATAAAACGGCCGCCCATAAATAATAACCCATATACACCAAGGTAATAACCTGCCGTTTTTTCATCAATACCGCCGCCCTGTTTTGCCATGCGTATAAAGAAACTGGTTACGCAAACCTGGGCCCCGACATAAGCAAATTGGGCAATAACGGCCCAGGCCAAATGCCGGTGACGCAATGTTTTTAGAAATGCTATCGGTTTTGCAACAGTAGTGTCATCTTTTACTTCAGGAAAATGAAAAAAGTAAAACAACACCGCCACGAGTACGAGTACCGAACCCAATATGACATAGGGTAATTTGACTGCCGAAGCTTCATTATTGAGGTATACAATTTTGTCTGCACTATTCATTGCCGCTAGTTCTGCCCCGGTATGCTCCACACCGGATAATATAAAAGCAGTGCCGATAACAGGTGCAACAGTTGCAGCAAGCCCGTTAAACGAAGCAGCCAGGTTTAACCGTACACCGGATGTTTCCGGAGGTCCGAGTATGGCCGCGTAAGGATTAGCAGCGGTTTCTAAAATAGCTAGTCCGCACCCAATCACAAACAACGCCAGCAGGAAAAGTTCATAGCTCCTGGTATTGGCGGCAGGCACAAATAAAAATGCACCGATGGCAAATAATAATAAGCCGGTAATGATACCACTCTTGTATCCCCACTTTTTTAATAACATACCTGCAGGAATGGCCATCAGGAAATAGGCCAGGAACACCGCTGTATCAACCAGGGTAGATTGCCGGTTATTTAACTCACAGGCTTTTTTTAAATGCGGTATTAAAATAGAATCGAGGTTGTGCGCCATGCCCCATAAAAAGAAAAGGCTGGTGACCAGGATGAACGGGACCAGTAATTTATTTTTTGTTCCGGTAGCCGCTGATGAATGTAATGCAGTTGAAGTAGATGGTGGAGGCGCTAATGCCATAATGTTAGATTATACTTTAATGGATGATTTGTATTCGTTATTTTTTTTGACAGGCATTTTGTTCTCAGCTCAGCATCGTTGTGTTATTTCAATTCCGATTTTCGGAACTCCCTTGTACCGTTAGATCTATTTGGAACAAAACAACTTAATTCTTTTTCACCATCAGTAAATGCTCACAAACCAATACCAGTTCATTGTGTTGGTTGATGATTTCAACATGTTCTGTGACCGATCCGTATCCTTCTTTTTTTGATTCACCTTTTTCGGAAATGGTTATTTCGGAATGGATGGTATCGCCGATAAAAACAGGCTTTACAAAACGCAGGCGATCGTACCCTTTCGACATGGCTTCGGGATTTATTTCGGAAGCGGTTAAGCCAATGCCAATACTGAATATCATGGTGCCATGTGCGATCCGTTGTTTAAACGGCTGCGTTTTGCACCACTCCGCATCCATGTGATGCGGAAAAAAATCACCGGTATGCCCGGCATGTACCACGAAGTCGGTTTCGGTGATGGTTCGGCCGAGGGTGACGCGTTTGCTGTTTAGTTGGTAATCTTCAAAAAAAGTTGATTTTATAAACATTGTCTGGACTATGATTTATAGGATTAATTGATTATAGGATTGTTTGTATGCTGGTTTATTTGATTTTATTATTGAATGATGACTTGAGTATTAGTAACGGCCAGACACAGGACGGAGTCCTGCGCCTGGCTAAGTTGCGCAACATTGTCTTGACTATGATTTATTGGATGATTTGATGATAGGATTGTTTGAATGCTGGTTTATTTAATTGTTGAATTGCATGATAGCTTAAGCATTAGTAACGACCAGACACAGGACGGAGTCCTTCGCCTGGCTGATATTTTTTGTGTATGACTTTACTCACTTTATTTACCCTATTTACTTTTTTTACTTTTACTCCCTACCCCTTAAACCTCTCCGCTACTACTACCCCTCCGGTGTCACTTGAAATATAAGCGCTTTCCACCACCGCCATGGTTTTGATTACATCTTCTACGCTGGTGGGTAGTATGTAGGATGAGCCTTCTTTATATCGCATGAGGCTGGCCATGGTACCTATGAAGGCATCCGGGAACCAGGAGCCTTCCAGTTTTAATGTCTGCCATTTCGGCGATTTGCCTTCTTCCAACAGGCAAAACTCAAACTGATCGGGTACGCCATTTGGATAATCCATCAATAGTCCCATGGTGGCCCTGATGGCTCCCTTTGTGCCCTCCCATTTTATAAAACTTTCTTCATGCCTTGTTCCAAAAACATGATCGTGATTGGTATTGATCACGGCATGCAGGGTATCACCATAATCAAACAAAATGGTGGAACGGCTGGAGGACAATTGTTTTGCCGGGTGCTTCAGGGTTTTGGCCATGACCGATTTTGGATCGCCGAGGAAAGAACGTACGAGGTCTATATGATGAATACTGTGGTATTGAATCTCGAGCCGCGGATGCTTCATGATGATGGGGAATAATTCCCAGGGAGTATTCACTGTAACTTTAACCTCCATATCATATAATTCACCGAGCAGTCCCTGGTCAATCATCCACCTGGCAGCGCTGACAAAAGGAGCAAAACGCAACTGGCAATTAACCGCCGCTATTAACTGCTTTTCCCGGCAAACCGCTAATATATCATTCGACTGTTCAAAGTAATCTCCCATTGGTTTTTGTAAGAGCACGGCACTGCCATCGGGCAGTTGTTGTAATGTTTCAATAAACTGGTCGGGCATGATGGTGATATCATAGACCGTGTTGGGTGGGGCATTTTTTACTGCGTCTGCAACGGAGTCGTATACATTGGGGATATTAAATGCTGCCGCTAATTTTTCTGCCTTTGCTTTCGTTCTGTTGGTAATGCCTGTTACTTTAAAACCTGCCTTTTTGTATGCCGGTAAATGTGCATCTTTTACGATACCGCTTGCCCCTATGATCATAATGGGCATTGCACTTGTTGGTAATATGGGTTGATAAACAATATTCATTTAAAGCTGGTAAAATAATTTTGCATTGTTATAAAATACCTTTTCCTGGTCAGCTTCATTCAATAAATCACCCACCACTTCAGTATAGGCTTTCAACGTTTTTGTAAAATCGCCTGCCAGCAAGGAAACCGGCCAGTTACCGCCGCAAAAACACCGGTCGGTTCCATAGTTTTCAAAAGCAAATTCAATATAAGGCTTTATATCGGATGCAGTCCAGTGATTGAAGTTTTTACTGGTGTTTCCCAGTCCGGATATCTTCACGTAAAGATCAGGATAAGCGGCGGCCTCCTGCATCAGTTGCCCCCAAATACCGAACTTTTCTTTGGTGCTGATAGGCGGTTGATTGATATGATCAAAAACCATTTTCAACCCCGGCACTTTGTTCGCCACTTCCATAGCTGTTACAATATGATCGGTTAAAATACCCACTATTTCGTAGGTTAAATTGTGTGCCGCCAATATTTTTAAACTTTCAATTACCTTATCCTGTAATAACCATTTTGCATCCGGCTCATCGTGTATCAGGTGGCGTATTCCTTTAAAATATTTGTTACCAATATATTTATCCTGTAACGCCTTCAAGGTTTGATCCGGGTCCATTAATGGCAACCAACCCACTACCCCGCTGATCCACTCATTGTTTGCTGCTGCTTCGAGCATGTAATCCGTATCTTCAAAATTATTGGCTGCCTGTACCAGTACCGCTTCTGTGATACCAGCTTCCCGGCGGGCAATATCATACTCCTCCACCGGGTAATTGCGGTTTAAAATGGAAGTGTCATTTTTCAACCAATCGTATTCCACCTTTTTTAAATCCCAAATGTGAACATGAGTGTCAATCAGCTTTTTTAACATGCAATCGTTTGTTGTGAAGGGTTTATGGTGAATGGTGAATGGTCAATGGTGAAAAAACCTGGTTTATTTTTTTTATTAAATACTTTTTGTTGCGTTGCTTCACATTGCTGTAAAAGTACAAGAGTGCGATCCCGGGTTCCGTCGCTACACTCCTCGCCGGGACATGCTGCACAACGATGCTGAAAAAAGATAAAATGCCTGTTAACAAATTACTCTTTCGAGATATTAGGCTGATAAAATTTGGGTGAGTCACCCTTTGGGGGTGACTCACCCAAATTTTATTGTATCGAAAATTGCCTGTTTACCTGCTCGTTGTGTTCGCCCAATAAAGGTGCTCCTACTTGCGAAGTTAAGATTTGGCCGTCAACCCTGATGGGGCAACGGGTTGTTAAAATATTTAATCCATTGGTTGTTTTTACGGTTTGTTCCATGCTGAGCGCTTTGTACCCTTCTTCCTGCATCAGTTGTTCATAATTCATTACTTTGGAGCACCAGATATCTGCGGGTTGTAATATGCTTAACCAGTGCCCAGTTGATTGGGTAAGCAGGTGATCAGCCAGTATGGTTTTGATTTCATCGCGGTGCGTAAACCATTCGGAAGTATCCGTATATGTTTCCAGTGCGCTGCACTTGAGTAGTCCGGCCAGCACTATAATACTGCCCATGGCCAATGCAAGGTGACCATCACTGGTTTTATAAATACCATAAGGTGCGGAAATGTATGCATGCCCGTTATTAACCGCACTTCGAACCGGCAACTGGTTACTGTCATTCAAAAAACAGGTGAGCACTTCAAACTGGAAGTCAAGTGCACTTTCAAACATACTGACTTCTACCAGGGCGCCTTCACCATTCATGCTATTTTGATATAGGGCAGCGAGTATGCCTTGTGCCAGGTGTGCGCCTGCCAGTATATCCACCACTGCCACTCCCATTGCCGTGGGCATGCTATTATTGTCGTTGGTGAGCCAGGTCATGCCGGAAGCTGCCTGCAATAAAAGATCTTGCCCGGGCAAATCTCTCCAGGGCCCCTCGGTACCATAACCACTGATGGACGCATAGATGATACCCTGGTTTATGCCACGTACGGTTGCATAATTTAATCCCAGTCTTTCCATTACGCCCGGCCTGAAATTATGGATCAGTACATCCGCTTTTGCGATCAGTTGTTTTATTTTATACAGGTCAGCATCCAGTTTCAGATCGGCAATATAGCTTTGCTTGTTCCTGTTGATAGCATGAAAGATGGTGGACTCGCCATGGATCATTGTATCCGAAACATACAGTTCCCTGCAGATATCACCGACATAAGGCTTTTCAATTTTGATAACCTGGGCGCCCATATCAGCCAGGCGCAACCCTGCAGACGGACCCGATAAAAACTGGCTGAAATCTATTACCACTATTTCTTCTAATAAATTCATACGCTTGCTTTTAATGAAAGTGCTTCAATTATTTTTTTGTTGTTGGCACCCAGTTCAGGTGCCGGGATGGGGGAAAATAGTCTTTCCCCATTGATTCGTATCGGGCAACGGGTGGTGATAATTTGTTTGCCGTTATTGGTAGTGATAGTTTGTTCCATCTGCAAAATTTTATAAGCAGGATGTTCCTTTATTTTATTCCAGTCCAGCACTTCCATTGCCCATATATCATCGTTGTGCATTCTTTCTATCCAGTAAGCCGAAGATTCCGCAGCCAAATGTTTTGACAGCATATTTTTGATTTCATCCCTGCAGCTAAATGTGTCTTCCTGTGAAAATGCCGCAAGGCTTTCACTTTCCAGCGCCTTGCCCAACCGTTGAATATTTACCATTGCGATCGCAATAAAACCATCAGTAGTAGCATAAATCCCATAAGGCGCACTTAATAGCGGGTGTGCATTATTTTCAGCGCTTCGCCTGGGCAATTGTTTGCTGGTATAATAAGTGGTGAGTAATTCAAATTGGAAATCGAGCAGCGACTCCATTAGGCTCAGTTCAATCAATGCGCCGATACCTTTTTTATTTCTTCGAAACAGTGCTGCCAGTATACCCTGCACCAGGTGTGCGCCGCAAATGATATCTGCGATGGCGATACCGAACGGAATTGGGTTGTCATTTTCATTGCCACTCGTATACACCAGTCCCGACATAGATTGCAATAAAAGGTCCTGTCCGGGCCTGCCCTTCCATGGGCCGGTTTTGCCATAACCGGTTACTTCCGCATAAATGATCTTTTCATTGATCGCTTTTACGGCGTTATAATCCAGTCCTACTTTTTCCATTACACCCGGCCTGAAATTATGCGTAACTACATCTACTTCCCGGATCAGTTTTTTAATCAGCACGATGTCATCTGCGTTCTTTAGATCTGCGGCAAAGCTTTCCTTATTGCGGTTGATGGTGTGAAATAATAAACTGCTGCCATCATCTGCCCAAAGATCTTTGATGGCCAGTTGCCTGCAGGCATCACCACCTTTTGGCCGTTCAATTTTAATAACCCTGGCGCCAAGATCTGCCAAACGCAACCCTGCCGACGGGCCGGATAAATACTGGCTGAATTCCAGTATGGTCAATCCTTTTAGCGGTAATTGTTTCATATGCATGATTTAGATATGGATAAGCTTTTTTGATACAGACTATTTAAGTCTTTTAATACAATTTCCGGTATACCACCATTCAATAAAAAATCATGGATGGGATTGCCGGCATGGTCCTGGAAATATAAGTAGCCATTATATCTTGGCCTGACAAAGCCATTTTCCATAACAGGCAATACATTTTCAAAAAAGTTATTACAAAGCATGTTGGCAGTTTTGCCCGTCCAGCCGGCTTTGTGCCCCGGTTGGCCGCCATGCTCCACGTAAAAGGTAGACTGGCATTTGGAGGAGACGATTGCGGACGCAAACTTTACTGCCATGGCTTTGTGCTTACTGTGTACAGAAACTGCGAGGCCGGTTCCCCCGATAGTCGTTCTTAATCTATTGCCATTTACTTTCACCAGGTCGGAATATAGCAATACATTTTTCGCATATCCTTCCCTGGAATAATTGGAATAACAGTAGGCAAATGGACAATACCAATAGTCATCCGAGGTTGTCATTAACTCTGCCACCCCGATTGGATTTAGCGCAAACATTTTTTTATCCACCAACGAATACAGCTCCTGCATCATTTTCAAGGCCGCAATACCAGTTTTGCTATCCACTACTTCTTTCTTGTTTAAAAAAGGACCCCTGCCATTGGCGATGCAGAATGAATAAAAATTCATCAGCAGGTCGATGGGAATAGCGGGCACGGCTACTTTTCCTTTCTTTGCCAGTTCCAGCAGGTCCTGCCATGTTTCGGGCAAAGCGCTATTGGTTTTTTCAAACAGATCCGGGCGGTAACTGGCAGCCGGTGTAGCCGCATCAATCGCCAACGCCCACTGGTGCAGGTTGTATTGGTAACTTAAATGAGAAAACCCCACCGTGTTTTTCAACTGGTCCAGCATGTATTTTTTTGACACCCATTGTTCCAGTGGCAATACACATTCTGTTGCAGCGGCACAACCGACCCATGGATGATCAATGATCAGCAGGTCGTATTGTTCCGTCAGTTTTTCAATAGGGAAGTCTGCGAATTGTTGCAGGGTTCTTTTGGTCCATTGTATTTCTATTCCCGGGTTCAGTTCGGAGAACCTTTGTGAGAAAGCGATCAATGGGGTAATGCCACGGCTGTGTGACCAGGTGATGCCTTTTAAGAGGATGCCCCCGGCCCCTAAAGGGGAGGTCTTTGGAGAGGGTGCTGTACCCCCATCCCCTAAAGGGGAGTTATTCGACGGGCCTTCTGTCATGCCGCTTGTTTGCAGTGGCGTAGAGGGTTTTGAAGATACTGCTTTACCCACCACATCCCCTCCCGATAAAAGATCGGGACCTTGTTCCTGGGAGCTATCCAAATTTTCTGCTTTTTTATTTGAAGTTATTTTTATATCCATGATTGATATTCTTATTGCTTACACTTTGCTATGATGAATTATTTTACTTTGTGTTTGATCGATCTTAAAATGAATTTTTCGGGTTTGTTGTAATTAAAAGAGCTACCAGTTATAGTTCTCCAAAACCCCCTTCGGGGGCAGGGGGGCATGTTTTATATAAAAACTATACCGGTAGTTTTTTGCGGGCACCTGGTATTTTTCCATCGGTGCAGCCACATCACTCCAGCTATCATTGCCGCCTACGCCCATTTGCACCAGGTCGATATTCAATGTTATGAATCCGGCATCAGTTAGTTTGTTGGTATGTTTGGCTGCGGTGATATTTTGCTCGGTATAGGGCCAGGCACTCATGCTTAATAAACTATCTGCCACTATTAATAATCCGTCCTTTGTTTTGGGATTGCCCAGGTGCATCCAGCGAATATCTGTGCGGTTGCCGTTTTCCTGTGGTACCACGTAGGGCTCCATAAAGTCGGTTATGTTTTTAGTATAAATGCCGGCATCAAAGCCATACCTTCTGTCAATATAATTTTCCAGTGGGCCGAGGCCAAACCAGTTGATTTGATCATAGCTGCGGAGAATACCACCCTGCATGCCGACCTTCGGGATATTGGGTAAGCCTGGTTTTACATTCAATGTGTAATCTACTTTTATGGTTCCCTGGTCATTGATGGTGTATACCAGTTTTACATTTGCACTGTCATTGATCAGACTGAAATTGGTTGTTACCACGATATTGCCTGTTGCAGAACGACTAACCGTGGTACCGGTTGGTTTTAGTTCATACTCATACCACTGCTTCATTTTCCTGTTGGGCTTCCAGCCGCGTTTATCATTGTCTGTCAGCGGGCGGGTAAAATGTGGAAGAAAGGGTGCCGCCAGCTGTTCCTTTCCTTTATATAAGTAAGAAGCCAGTCCGCCTTCATGGATACTGTTGATTACAATTGAAAAGTTGTTTCCCTTTACGGTAACCCCATTCAAACTTTCAGTGTATACAATCTTGCCGGTAGATTTATTTGTAACGGATGAATGAATTGCCTTTTTGATTTGAAACTGGTTGGAGGCAATTTCAAATCCTTTGGGAGCCCATGTTTCATTCTTTGACAAAACAAAATGCAGTTCCGCATGATATTCCGCACCGGCTTTCATCGCTGGTAACCAGGATGAAATATTGATGACCGTATCTTTGCCTGCGGCTAATTGGATAGTGGGTATTTCTTTTTGGAGGATGATGTTGCCGTCTTCTTTGATAATAAGAATTGTGGTATAATCAGCTGCATTCTTTACCGAACTCCGGTTGGTGATCTTAACCAGTCCTTTTGCTGCATCTGCCAGTTCACATTCAATTGGTTGAAATACGCGTTTACATTCATACATAGCCGCCTTCGGCCTGCCGTCTGCTGCTACCACTCCCTTGATGGTAAAGTTGTCAAAATATTTTTCGCCAAAGTCGCCACCATATGCATAATACTCCACACCAGCAGAATCTCTTTTTAATAAGCCCTGGTCCTTGAACTCCCAGATACAGCCACCGATGATCCGTTTGGTAGAGCGCCACTGGTCCCAGAAATCTTTGATATTGCCCACACTGTTGCCCATCGCATGCGCATACTCGCAAAAGAAAATGGGCCGGTTATCACCGTTTGGCTGGTTGGCAAGTAGCGGAGCCGTATATAATGCCGGATACATCCGGCTCACCATATCTACATAATATTGGTCGAGCGGATTTTGTAACCGGTGACTGTGATCATTGGCTTTTAAATAACGGGGATCGGATGGATTGATATACCCCGGTTCCCTTGAGTTTCCCATGGCGGGTTCAAAATGAACGGGCCGGGTAATATCAAAATCATGTATCCATGCTGCCATGGCGGCGTGGTTTGGACCGCTGCCCGCTTCGTTGCCAAGGCTCCAGAAAACAATGGACGGATGATTTTTATCCCGAAGGGCCATGCGGCTGATGCGCTCCAGGTAGGCGCCGGTCCACATTGCATCGTGGCTTAACTTTCCGCCCAGTCCATGTGTCTCCAGGTTGGCTTCGTCAATTACCATGATACCAAATTCATCACAGAGATCAAGCAGGTAAGGGTCACTGGGATAATGACTTAGGCGGATGCAGTTGAAATTAAACTGGCGGATGGTTTTTACATCCTGCAAAATATCTTCTCTTGATAATGCCTTGCCTTTGGTGGGATGATGATCGGGGCGATTGACACCGTACAGGTAAGTGAGCCTGCCATTGATGAGTAATTTACTATCTGACTTCCGAAATTCAATAGAACGGAACCCGAGCTTACAGGTCTTTACTTCCAAAATATTTCCGGCACTATCTTCCAAACTTAAAACCAGTTTGTAGAGGTTGGGTTCTTCGGTACTCCATTTTTTGGGATTGGAAATATTGGCTTCCAGCAGGCCAAACTTTACCTGGTCGAGCCTGGGGTGAATTTCGTTAATGATTTCATCCGCTGATTTTGTCAATGGTTTTTCTAATACCGGCTGATTATCGTTGTTATAGAGTTGTGCTTTTAACACATAACCCGGCGCTTCTTTTCCGGTGAGGTTTTCAATTCGTGGACGAATGCTCAATACGGCATCTTTATAATCTTTATCCAGTTTGGTTTGATAAAAGAAATCGGCGATTCTTATTTTAGGTTCAGCCATCAGGTACACTTCCCGGTGAATGCCACTGAGGCGCCACTGGTCCTGGTCTTCTAAAAAACTGCCATCGCTCCAGCGGATTACCCAAACCGATACGATGTTTTCACCGGTTTGCAAATAGGGAGTGATGTTGAATTCACTGGGCAAAAAACTGTCCTCTGCATAACCCGCCAACTTCCCATTTACCCATACTTTATAAGCAGAACTTACTCCGCCAAAATGCAACGTGACATTACTGTTCTTCCAGTTGGCCGGAACTGTAAATGATCGTTGGTAACAACCCACACCATTATAATCCATGGGAGCATGTGGCGGATTAACCGGGCGGAATGGATACACCGCACTTTTATAAATGGGTTTATCATAGCCCTGCATTTCCCAGTTGGAAGGAACGGGGATCTTCTTCCAGCCGCTGACTTTGCTTTTATAAAACTCTTTTGGCTCATCACCCGGTTTTAGGGCAAATGAAAAATCCCAATCCCCATTTAATGACAAATACCTGCCGCTCTTTTCCCGGTCGTTGATCAATGCATCTTTTCCCGTTGCATAAGAATAAGCGGTTACCCTTGATGCATCGCGGTTTATGCCACTTACCAGGGGATCTTCATACGGTTCGGTATGGAAGATCGTTGGGGCGTTGGGTATGGCCGCTGGGGTTTTATCTACCAGTTGGGCAGATGAGTAATGAGTGGTGAATAATGAGTAAAGGAGCGTGAATAATATGTAAGTTCTTTTTGTCATTTCGTTTTTTAAGTTATTCTATAGTATGCTTCGCTTCGATAAAAGCTCATCATTGATCTTCCATCTTCCGTACAAGTGAGCGATCCCGAGTTCCGTCGCTGTGCTCCTCGTCGGGACAGGCTGCACAACGATGTTGATAGTAGCACTACTGCCGGTCACATAAAATTATATTTCGTTCAAACATTCATCTTTAAAACCAAAGCCCCAGCCCGGTTTGTTATGCGGCACGGCAAAACCATCTACAAATTGAATCGGGTTATCGATCAGCGGATCGATCCAATCAAATGATTCGGTGCCGGCGCCATTGGATATCGTACTTAGCAAGGGCACATCGTAATCTTTGTAATAATGCGGCAACACCGGAATATTGTAAGCTGCTGCCAGTGCGGCACTGTTGCGCCATGCTTCCACACCACCTATCCTGAGTATATCAGGTTGCCAGATATCAATCGCATTGCGTTGCAACAACTCTCTCAAGGGCACTGCGGAATATTCCCGTTCTCCCATCGCCAGCGAAATACCTGCCTGGGTACGTAATAATTTATAGCCTTCAAAATCAGTATGGTTGATGGGTTCTTCAAACCATTGGATATTTAATTCCCTGGCGGCCCTTGCGAGTGCCAGCGCATCGGGCACATTCATTCCGTGGTTGGCATCCATCATGATATTGATATCATTGCCCACTGCTTCACGTACCAACTTCAAGCGTTCCAGGTCTTCCTTCCAGTCGGGTTTGCCCACTTTTATTTTTACCGCTTTAAAACCTCTTGCCTTGTAAGTGGTCACTTCATCAATCAATTCTTCCGGACTGTAAGAAATCCATCCACCACTTCCATACGCCGGTATTTTTTTTGCTGAAGCACCCAATACTTTCCAGATGGGCTGGCCAAGGATTTTACACCATGCGTCCCACATGGCGATATTATAAGCGGCCTGTGCCCAGCGATTGATTCCTTCCAAACCAAAATATTCATTGGTATGATTGAGCTGATCAAATACTTTCACCGTATTAAAAACATCTTCACCGATGATCATTTCACCCGCATCTTTCAAAGCACCCGCAATTGCAAGTGGACTATACTGGAAACTTAACATATATGCCTCACCCACCACATTGTTTGTTGTACGGATACGCACCACTAGAAATGAAATTTCAGTGAGTGTATGCGTAGCATCTGAAATTGGTTTATCCAGTTTTGCCTTTGCTGTATAGATTGAATAATTTTTAATTTTTGTCATTTCTTTATTTACTATTCGATGAAGCTTTTAATATTATTGTTTTCGCCTTCACTCATCACTCATCACCCATTATTCATTATTCAATGTCGTTTAGTTCAGCATTTTTTAAGACCTCACCC
>JANPIJ010000160.1:0-8873 GCA_031424955.1 Ferruginibacter sp.
GTACTTACCCAAACGGTAGGTTCGTGTTTATCGCCGGGGTCGTTGAACCCCCCTTCGGGGGGCAGGGGGGCTGCATAAAACGCATTAGTAATTAAATTTAAAATTACCCTGCCAATATCCTGCGGAATGATATTAATGTTCCCAATCGTTTCGTCATAGTCTGTTTTCATCGTTGCATTAAAGGATTTATCCTTTGCCCTTAATCCATGATAGGCCAGCCTTAAATATTCATCGGCTAATTCGTTGATGTTGGTTGGCTCCTTAATGGCATTGTTGCTGCTGCGGCTGTGTTGTAACATCCCTTTTACAATTGCATCGGCTCTTTTACCATGGTGTGTTATCTTTTGTTCGTTTGCTGCGATGTCATCTGCTATTGCTTTTACTTCTTCCATGTTCCCTTTCTCAATTTCATTTTTCATTTCAACAATCAGTTCAGTATTTACTTCAGAAAAATTATTGACAAAGTTTAACGGGTTTTGAATTTCATGGGCTATGCCGGCAGTTAGTTCACCCAGCGAAGCCATTTTTTCCGATTGGATCAGTTGTTTTTGTGTTGCTTTTAGTTCCTCCAGCGCATGCTCCAGTTCATCTTTTTGTAAAGTAAGTGCGGCAGTACGCTCCGCCACCTGCACTTCCAGCGCATCTTTCAGGGACTGGGTGATTTTAAATTCTTTTTCCTTTTCTTCCGCTTTCACCCGCTCTTTTTCTAACGCTTTACGTTGCCTGTTATTTAAAATTAACATAGCCAACAGCCATAGTACAGCAAAGCCATTGGCAGTTTTAAAATAATTTTGCCATTCTTTGTAAAAAGAGCTGCTGATCAGTTTCGCAACATCTTCACAAAAATTAACCGCCACTAAAGGGCTGATGGCTAAAACGATTGATTTAACGGGTAAAAACTCCGCCTTTTTTAAGGACAGGTAAATGAGTGAAAAAAGAAGGGCATAGCTAATCCAGGCTGTAAAATTCCTGCTGCCCGGAACCGTAACTTCTAATATTAAAAAGGCGATGGAAACAAGCATGCCACCATAAAACAATTTGTCCCATTGAGGCAATAGCGTCCTGGTCTGCAGGGTTTTTCGCAGGTAATTAAAAAGTACAATCAGCAGGATAAAATTAAAATGCATGCTTTCAATTAGAAATAATAAAATAATTATATAGGCAAAGTAATAATAAATGCCGCATATTCCCCCTGCTTTGTTTCGGCGGTTAATTCCCGGCTATGTGCTTTTTCAATTTCATAACTTATCTGAATCAAGAATTTTCCCGGATTTAAGGATTGCATGGATTCCGTTTTACTGGATGAGTCATTTAAAAGTTAAACGCTTGCTTCCAAAATCAATTAACAGACGAACGTATCATTTGTATCCGTTCAAATAATTCAGGAGCTGGGCCTGTTGAACGTCGTGTGGTTCTGTACCTGCCTTCTATTCTGTTAACACCTTTCCTTTCACCACTATATCAGCTCTTATTGTTTCAATAGTTTCGCGAAGTTCTTTGTCAAATATTTCCTGTTCAATTTCCCTTGCATAGGTGACTTCCGCTTTTAATAATCAAGTTGAAATAAATCCAATCCGCGAAGAAACTGAAAGGCTACCACTGTTATTCGTCCAAATACGTCTTAATGCATCTTACTTATTATCTCCTTTTACATAAAAAGGAATATTAGCAGTGGCTACTTTATTATAGCCATCTTTTATATAAATAAAAATACGGTAAGGCCCTTCCTTTTCCGGCGTATGTAATACCGCTCCCGTTGGAGTAATATCTGTTATAGAAGAGGCGATAGCTTGCGGACGAGACTCCCGGTCGCCGCCATTTTTAAGATCGGTACTTTCCGGTAACAACTCCCAGCTACTGGTTAAAGAATGTTTGTTGGGGTGAGTAGCAAGAAACGATACCTTGTATGGTTTGCCTGGTTGTAAATAGATATTATCTGCTGCCTTTTTATTGTTTAACAAAACCTCCTCTATATGTGGCGCCCCGTTTTTTGGCCACACTCCATTCCATAAATATTTCATTACATCCACTACTTCCGACTCTTCGCCTTTTTCAGTAAAGATGCCATACCAGGTAGGTGTTCTTTCCTGCTTTTGTCCCCATAAAAAAACATAAGAACCAAGGCAATTTTTATCCACTTTCACCGAGGCTTCGTACCTGGATTTGTATACCGCTGCTTTTTGGCTGCTTGTTTCTTCCAGCGACGCTTTCCAGGCAGTTTGGCCACTTTCCCAATGACCTGTTGGCCCCCATTCTGTCACCATGTACGGGCCATGCCATCCGGCGGCATTCAGTTCTTTTGGCACAGCGGCTAGGCTTCCATAAACCTGCACCGAAATTAAATCAAGGGCCGTACAACGGGTTTTTATATACGCAATTTCTCTTTTGCCAAGGCCGGCCAGCATGGTAGTAACCAGGTGATTGGGGTCTTCCTCGTGAATCATCTTTGCAATTTCATTTACAGCGTCCCAAACTTTAGGATTTTTATATTCGAGGTTCAGCTCATTTCCAATTCCCCATATCATTAATGCAGGATAGTTTTTATATTTGTTTACTTCTATCCTTAATTTTTCTAACTGTTTTTTTACGGCCAAAGTATCATCGTAATTAAAACCATGGCGCTCACGGCCTACATCCAGTCCCATTGTTACTGTTAGCCCTAATTGATCAGCATTGTTAAGCACAACTGCCCCATTTCTGGTACTCCAGGTTCTGATGGAGTTGCCGCCGTATTGAGCAAGTCTTTCAATGTAACTGGTGCCGCCGGCCCCTTTTATAAAATAAGGCTTACCGTCTCGCATCAGGGTATAGCCGTTTTCCTGCGCCACAATTTTTACAGGAATCGGCAAATTATTTTTTTGAGCTTGTATATTATTAACGGTAAACAGACAGGTAATTAAAATCAGGTTGAACAATCGGTTCATTTTTAAAAAAATTATGATGAGAGGTAAATTATGAAATTTGGTTCTAAAAGTGATTTTATAATGGTGCAAATGTCTGTTGTTATTTAATAGGAAAGTTTAATTTTTAAGAATTGGGAAAGATGAAGGTTTAATTAAAAATAATGTGTTGATTCCAATAAAGCAGCACAACTTGTAGCGAAATTGATTGATGTAATTTTTTAACGCATCCATCAATGGTTCAAGTGAACGGCAATTGAATGATAAATTCGCTTCCCTCCCCCTCTTTTGTTTCCACCATTAGTGCTCCTCCATGTGCTTTCACAATATCATAGCTCAAACTCAAGCCCAATCCTGTTCCCTGGCCCGTTGGCCTGGTGGTGGAAAAAGGCTGAAATGTTTTATCGGGTACTTTTTGGGGAATGCCGTTGCCATTGTCAGCAATGACGATTGCTGCTTTGCCATTGATCTTGCTGGTGCTGATTGTTACCATGGGCTCATATTCTTTTTGGGCTTCCCCTTGTTCGGCGTTGCCGGGTGTTGCCAGCCGACTTTTCCTTTTTTCATTAACTGCATAAAAAGCATTACTCAACAGGTTCATTAATACTTTCCCAATATCCTGTGGAATTAGTTTCAGCCTTTTAATGCCGGGATCAAAATCGGTTCTGATAACCGCCTGGAAGGATTTATCGATGCCCAAAAAATTATGGTAGGAGAGTTTTACCTGCTCCTCAATCAACGCATTGATGTCGGTCAGTTCCGGTTTGCCGGTATTGCTTCGGGAATGCTGCAGCATCATTTTTACAATGCTGTCTGCCCGCTTGCCGTGGCTGTTTATTTTTAACTGGTTTTGCGAAATATCCCCGGTTATTTCCGCTGCTGTTTCGAAGTTGCCTGATTTTAGCTCCTGCTGCAACTCATCCAGAAGCTCCGTGTTTAGTTCTGAAAAATTGTTGACAAAGTTGAGCGGGTTCTGAATTTCATGAGCAATGCCCGAAGTAAGCTGCGACATAGACGCCATTTTTTCTTTGTAAACCAGGCGTTGTTGCCGTTGCTTTTGGCGAAACCTTACCAGGGTTACAAAATAAATTGCGATTCCAAAAAAGCTAAGAAAATAAACAAACAGGGAAGGTACAAACCACCATTTGTGCCAGATATTTCCTTCAATAATAAAATTAAATGCGGTAACAGGGGCACCGGGCCGGTTTGCCCTTACCTCGAAAGTATATTCGCCGCCGTCAAGGTGGGCATATGTAATTTGCGAGCAATTGTTGCAGGTTAACCAGGCATAATCCAACCCTTTTAATTGGTATGCAAAAGATTGTTGGGCGCCGGGTGTAGTGTCCGTAAAATTAAACTGCAAATAGTTTTGATCATACGCTAAACTGGGAACCTCCTTTGTTTGTGAATTCAAATCAATTAAAGAAAAATCCTTCTGATTATTGCCAGCTTTTACAGAAGTGATTTTGACGGATGAATTGGATTACTGGCAAATTGCATTTGTACTGACTGCCACAACAAAGACGAAACAAATAGCGCATATATTTTTTTTCATCACAACAATTGTAGGTATTAATGGCATAAAATAATATTCAATCCATCGTTTTTTTACAAAGCCGGAAAGCATAGGCAAAAGCAATGTGCATACAAACAGTAACCAGCGACCAAAAAATATAAAATTGTAAATACAGGTTTTGGGAATAATTCATAATCGGACTACGGAATACATCAAATGAAGCTACCAGGTTATTGGCTGCAACCCAGCTACATATCCAAAACATCGGTTGCTCTAAAATATCCACGTCATCGTCATCCTGGAGTAATTGTTTTAAAAAGTATATTGCGGTAGCCAGCACAAATACCTTTTCCAGTGAACTGCTATAGCCATTATTGTTAGTCCCGGATATAAAGAATGCATCCAAAGCAATCAGTGGAACAAATAGGACGCCCGTTACCTTGTATACCGGTACCTGCTTTTTTTTACGGATGGATAAATAAAAAAAAGGCTCATGGCTAATACATCCACTGCCGTAAAAAAGTATAATAAGATATTGGCAGTTCTATTATCAAAAAATAACAATAACAGGTCAAGAAACAACACAACACATAAGCCGGCTAAAAGAATGCTCAGCGGTTTGGAAAGTGACCGCAGGTTATATATGCCGACAGCCACGGGGATGGTAACACTATACATGGCAATATAAACCAGGTAGAGGCCGATGTCGTATAATTTCATTGATGCGCCAATTGAGATATTAAAGTATCACCCGCTAATTTGAATATATATGTTATTGATTTTAATCCGTTGTTGTGAATGAATTACATCCAAAAGGCGGGCAACTCGGTTTCGGCCCCTGGTACCCTTCGCCATCCCAGGTAGAGAATGTGCTGCCGGGTATATTTCCCCGAAATACCAGGTGAAGACAATTGGGCACATTATGATCCGGGTTTTCTACCTGTGAATAGAATCCAAAACTGATATGTACGGTGTCGGATCCTTCGGCTGATAATTGATCCAGTACTTTAATGATATCCCACTCATTGTCAGAAGAACGAAGTTTTATATAAACTCCATGTATAATTTCCCTGTTTACACTCTTAAATGATTTTATAAAGCTCCTTCTCATTTGCAGGTGTGCTATATTCCGTGGATCTGCATTGCCTGAAACAGGGGTGGGGTCAGAATCAGAAAATTCAGTATCCGAAGTAAGCAACGGTTCTTTTGTGAGATCTGAATTAGGCGATTCATCCAGTTTTACCCCTAACATAACGAGGATGATTTTTTTTAACGGTTCAGGTACAGCCTTATCCAAACCCAAAAAATCGCCAGGTGACTGAACTGCTTTTGATAATTGCCTGCTGTTACTACCTGCTTTTCTATATCGCTAATATTATTTTTTAGTGTGGCAATTTTTAATTTGATCGGGAGATTGCCGGTACTTATTCCTTTTACCTGGCTATAATTTTCAAACCTGCTTTCCAGGTTTTCCAGTATGGCTAATTCCGAAAATTGTTCCGGATGCAACGCCTCCCGTTCGGAGGGTGTAAAATTAATGGCAAGCGGATGTGCGTTTGTATTCCGGAAAATACCCGGTTTGTTTATTAACTGTTCTCGTAATGAAAGGCGGAGTGATTCTGATTCAGGTTGATCTGGCATTTTTTAAAATTAGGGGTGTAAAAATGAAATTAGAATGATTATTCCAATGGTCTTTCATTCAGGGGGTATAGAGAATTGTGTAATAAGATGCTGATAGAAAGTTAATTAAAATATATAACTTTTTATCTTTTTGTATTTTAATGGAAGATTCAGGTGAAGCGTATCAATGCAGTCAATTGCCCGGTACTATTAAATTCCGCACGCTCTTTTTCTGTTTCCATTTTTAATCTCCTTTGAGTTTTAATAAGGTGATAGCCCAATGATAAATCCACTGTGTTCACACATTGGCCTGGAATTAAAAACTAGCAGGTGGCGGTTGTTTATTACCGGGATGAGGGATATCCACGAAAAGCTTATCCGGCAGCCTGAATCAGTTCATTGAGGTAAGCCATTTTAAATGGCTCTTTATTTTCTATGCAGTATGCAGTAAAGTAGTGATGTGTTTGTAAAAAAGAAATCTGCAGTTGATTCCATGCAGGTTCAGTCAATGAAGGGTTTAAAACCTGTAATTCTTTAAAAAGGTCATTCGCTTTCTCCCCAACGGTGTTCGTTCCCAAGTATTCAAGGTCGGCATCGGCAATGATGGCTTCTAATTTATTTTGGGGACACTGTCGGATTTTTGTGGCCATTATCATCCCGTTTATCTTATTGATATCTTCATCAAAAAATCCATAACCAGGTAAATATTTCTTTGCGAGTTTACAGCTTTCTTCCTCGTGGCCAGCATAAGTATTGATGAAGCCTGTATCGTGCCACAATGCGGCAGCACGTAATAAGGCCAATTCTTTTTCGTTGCAGTTTTCCTGCAACCCAATTTCAATCGCTTTATCTGTTACGTATAATGTATGTGCATGGTTATGGTAATAATAGGAGGCAGGTAGCTTATTTTTCAATAAGTTAATTACAAAATTTTTCATCAACAGTTCATTTTGCATGGGCCTTTGCTTTTAATATACCGCCGCTTGCTTCTTTAATACTTTGAACGTAGATAAATGCCCTGGGATCAATTTCCAATACGGCATCTTGTATTTGTTTTATTTCCAGGCGTGTAACAATTGTAACAATGATGTCACTTTCTGTTCTTACTTCAAAGCTTCCGGGGAGGTAACCCCGTTCCCCTTTATATACTGTAATGCCTTTGCCTAGGTCGTTCACTAATAAATTTTTTACTTCTTCCTGTTGCGAGGAGATAATATTCATGGCAGTAAATTCTTCAATACCGTCCACTACATAGTTGGTTGCTCTTGTTGCAGTAAAATAGGTGATAATTGAATACATGGCCGTTTCAATGCCAAACTGCAAAGCCGCTACGGCAAATATGATGGTGTTGATCAACATAATAATTTCGCTGTTGGAAAAACCTGTTCTTCTGCCGGTAAAGACGGCAATTACTTCCGCGCCATCTATTACACCGCCACCACGTATTACCAAACCTACCCCGGTTCCAATTAAGATACCGCCAAATGCGGCGATTAAAAATTTATCATTTGTGATAGGGTTAATATCAATAAAAAGTAATCCAATGGAAAGGAGTATAACAGCGAAGGAAGTTTGAACGGCAAATGTTTTTCCAATTCTTCTATAGCCCAGGTAAATAAATAACACGTTTAGGATAATTACTAAAAAGCTGATATTGATATGAAATATTTCATGTAATAAAATCGATATGCCGGTAATGCCGCCATCCATAAAGCGATTGGGAATCATAAAGCCTTTCATGGCAAAGACTGCAAGGCATGTTCCTACTAAAATTAATACGATGTTTTTAGGGTTTCTAACAGTTTTCCAATCTATAGCAGCGCTTTTAAGCATTTTGGTCATATTGAAACAATTTGTTTATGTTTTGATCGTAAGATAAGATAGTCTTTTCATTTTTCATTAATATCAACTTTAGCAGAAAACAACTGCCTCGTTTATCCTGATAAAGAAGAGCCATCCAACGCTTTAAAATAGTTTAATGGATTTAAGCACCCTTAAAATATATCTACGGTAATTTGAATCAAGCTATCAATAGCATTGAGGGGGTGTGAATCGAGGTGAATGTGTACGGTAACAATTCCTTGATTGCATTGCTTGATTACATGTATTGTGATACTGTTGTAGTTTCACTATTAAGATGATGCATAATGATTTCAGCGGTGTATGGTATTGAAATAATATGGCCGCTTTGTTTTATCAATTATATTCTGCAGTATTAACCGGCTTAGGTAAGTCATAGCGTTCTAATACCTCAGTTAGTCGTTATTTATAATTGGTATTAGATAGCTGTCTGTATTGTTTTATTCGAAATGGCTATTGTTATATGAATCTACTGTCCTCAATAAAATTGCCTGATCTATTTATACAAAATAGTGATTGCAGAACGCGAACTGCTAACTAAGATTTAAAAAAGAATGAATTATTTTGAATAAAATTTGGATGGTATAGCATTCGCCGTTACCTTCGCACTCCCAAATAAAAAAGGGGTAGTTCTTAAAACAAAATGTTACCAAAAGCGAATCAAAAAAATCAAAATATTTTTTGAGTTTTTTGAAATTAAATTTGGTTAATAATACAAGGACGGTTACTTTTGCACTCCGATAAAAACGGGGGCAAATAAAACGGCCTGAAAAGTTCTTTGAAAGATTGGAAACAACAGCATGAGACTTCGGTTTCAAAAAAGGTAAATTGAGCAAAAATAATAATTAAGATTTGACAAGTTTTTTTTCATAGAGAAAATACTATAGTCAGATCAAACAAGACATTTACAATGGAGAGTTTGATCATGGCTCAGGATGAACGCTAGCGGCAGGCTTAATACATGCAAGTCGAGGGGC
>JANPIJ010000161.1:0-6310 GCA_031424955.1 Ferruginibacter sp.
GTACCCCCTGCTTTACAAATTAAAATGGAAATGTAGCGTCACAAAGGGTTATATTAAAAGGTTATGGCAGTTTTGTACTTTTGTCGGACAACAATAATTTGTAGTTTAAATACAGGTCAAGAAGGTGAATAAAATAGTTGTGAAATTGAAAATGTGGAGTATGAAAAAATTATTAATCATCACAGGTATTATTCTGGCAATAAGTATAGCCCCGGTACAACAAACACAGGCCCAGATCCCCATTGTACAAATCATCAAAGCCGTCATAAAGAAAGTAATTCAGGCTATAGATTTAAGAATGCAGCGTCTACAGGTTAAGACGATAAAGTTGCAAAATGCACAGAAAGTCCTGGAGAATAAAATGTCAAAATTAAAACTGACAGAAATAAGTGATTGGGCCAAAAAGCAGAAGGAACTATATGCGAAATACTTTGATGAACTGCGGAAGGTTAAAAATGTAATTAGTTCTTACCAGGCGGTGAGAGAGATTATTAATAAGCAAGTGAAATTGGTTCAGGAATATTCCAAAGCATTTAACCTCTCCAAACAGGACCGGAATTTTACTAACGAGGAACTCAATTATATGCAAAGGGTATATACCGGGATACTCAATGAAAGCCTTAAAAATATTGACCAGATTCAACTGGTGATTAGTGCTTTTAGTACACAGATGACCGATTCAAAACGTCTTGAAATTATACATGCCGCCGGTGATAATATTGAGCAAAACATTACTGATCTCCGGCAGTTTAATCAGCAGAATATTAAGGTCAGTTTACAAAGGTCAAAGGAAAGAAATGATGTTGATGTTGTAAAGAAACTATACGGGTTAGAGTAATAATTTTAGTGAAAACGAAAATGTGGGGTATGAAAAAATTATTGATAATATATAGTATGATTTTGTGTGCAGATAGTTTAACTGCGCAAGGCCTGAACAATTGGTTTCGCCAACAACAAACGCAAAGAAAATACATGCTACAGCAGATAACTGCGCTGCATGTTTACTCCGGTTATCTTTCAAAAGGATACGCTATTGCAAAAGATGGGCTTAATACAATTAAAAGTATTAAGAATGGAGATTTACTTCAACATACCAGTTATTTCACTTCGCTAGTCACCGTCAATCCAAAAATAAAGCACTATAAAAAAGTGGCCGATATTCTCGCCATGCAGGTAAGCATCGCAAAACAGTCAGCCAATGCAATCAAAAACTTCAGGAATAGCCATCAATTTACACAAACAGAGATAATCTATTTACAATGTGTGTTCAATACTTTATTATCTGCCTGTGCTAAAAACCTTGATGAACTAAACAGCCTAATAACAAATGGAAACCTCCAGATGAAAGATGATGAACGTATTCAAGCAATTGATAAAATCTATGCTGATGTGCAGGATAAGCAAGCCTTTGTACGGGCATTTTGCAATAATGCTTCAGGTTTATCAGTACAAAGAGGTATTGAAGAAAACAATATTATTATTTCCAAAAAGCTAAACGGATTAAAATGAAAAAGTTCATTATAATAATATGGGCACTTATGTTGTCTGTTTCAGGCCAAGTTGTAGCCCAATCTGCAGAATTGCAACAGTTGGTTTTTAATATAGAAAAACTGGCGCAGTTAAGGAAAGTACTCAAAAATATGTACCAGGGGTATCAGATAGTGAGTAAAGGTTACAATACCATTAAGGATATTTCAAAGGGAACTTTTAGCATTCATGAGGGGCTTTTAGACGGCTTATTGCAGATTAGTCCTTCGGTTAGAAAATACAAGAGAATTGCGGATATTATCGCCCTTCAAATTCAATTGGTGCAGGAATACAAATCAACGCTAAAAAGATTTCAATCATCAAATCTTTTCAATGCCAACGAAATAGGATATATCAGCAACGTGTACAACAACCTGTTTAAAAGGAGCCTTCAAAACCTGGATGAATTAAC
Organism: Ferruginibacter sp.; assembly: GCA_031424955.1. GTDB lineage: Bacteria > Bacteroidota > Bacteroidia > Chitinophagales > Chitinophagaceae > Ferruginibacter. The sequence continues at coordinate 1,940 of JANPIJ010000161.1, forward strand.
TATGACGATCACCGCAGGAAAATTAAGAATGAGTGATGATGAACGCATTAATACCATTGATCGGATATATGATGACATGGGTGAAAAGGTAGTTTTCTTAAGAACTTTTAACAAAGAAAATAATGTATTGGCCATTCAAAGAGGCAGGGAAATAGTTGATACCAAAATATCTAAAAAGCTGAATGGATTATAGTGCTAAATCAGTAAAATAGTGAGTATGAAAAAGTGTACAGGAATAATTGCTGTAATAGCAGTAGCAGTAATAATGCCGGATATATTATTTGCCCAAAGTGGTGGCTTTGCAGGTGACATCAAAAGCCTGCAGCAGGTATTAGACCAATTATATACCGAGATGCTGCCATTGTGCGGTAAGTTGATTGGTGTTGGCAGGGGCATCGCGGGTTTTGCCGCTACCTGGTATATTGGCAGCCGAGTTTGGAGGCATATTGCCAATGCAGAAGCAATTGATTTTTACCCATTGTTCCGGCCATTTGTATTAGGATTCGCTGTTATTATTTTTCCATCCGTTATAGCCATGATTAATGGAGTGATGAACCCAACGGTTACTGGTACTGCTGCGATGGTGGTCGATTCTAATAAAGCCATTACCGTGCTTTTGCAAAAAAAGGAAGAAGCTATTAAGAAAACTGATGTGTGGAAAATGTATGTAGGTGAAACTGGTAGTGGCGATAGGGATAAATGGTATAAATATACCCATCCGGACGACGACCCAACTGACGAAGGCATTTTTGCTGGTATTGGTAATGATATAAAATTTGCAATGGCAAAGGCCTCTTATAATTTCCGCAATTCCATTAAGCAATGGATGAGTGAAGTATTAAGGGTATTGTTTGAGGCAGCATCCTTGTGTATCAATACTATCCGAACGTTTTATTTAATTGTACTTGCCATATTAGGACCATTAGCTTTTGGCATTGCCGTCTTTGATGGTTTTCAACATACATTAACTGTTTGGATAGCCAGGTACATCAATATTTTTCTTTGGTTACCGGTTTCCAATATTTTCGGCGGCATCATTGGAAAAATACAGGAGAATATGTTGAAGGTCGATATTGCCCAGGTACAAAACTACGGTGACACTTTTTTTTCTCCTACAGATACTGCTTATTTAATCTTCATGATCATCGGCATTGTTGGCTATTTCACGGTTCCAAGTGTGGCCAATTATATTGTTCACGCAGGTGGCGGCAATACGCTACTGTATAAGGTAACCAGTTTAACAACAGGTAGCTCGCGGAGCGTCATAAACACAGCCTCATCAGGCGTCGGTATGGTTGCTGATTCATTTGGAAATGCTAAGTCAAATGTATCCGGTAGTATGGCTTCTAATGGTGTAAGCAGCGGTTATTTTAATGAAGGTGGAAGTAACAAATCAAGTGGTCACATGCACAATAAATTATCAGGTAAATCTTAGATTATGTTCAAACAAACAAAAAATATCGATTCTGCATTCCGGCATATCAAAACGTTTTCATTTATCCTGGTAGCGGGTTGCTTTCTATTATGTGGTTTTGTATTGTATAAAAGCTACGAATTGTCGGCTAGGGTTCAGGATAAAATTTATATCCTGGCTGGCGACCAGGCAATGGAGGCATTCGCCGCTAAAAAAAAAGATAATGTAATGGTAGAAGCCAAGAGCCATATCAGTTTATTTCACACTTATTTTTTTACATTGGATCCGGATGAAAAGGTAATTAATAGAAATATGACCAGGGCCTTATACATGGCTGACGGCTCTGCAAAAAATCAATATGATAATTTAAAAGAAACAGGCTACTACTCTAACATTATTTCCGGAAATATCAGCCAGCAAATTACAATGGATAGCGTGGTGGTAAATATAAAAGCAGAACCGTATTTGTTTCATTTCTATGGTACCGAAAAGATAATCAGGCCCAATAGCGTTGTGACCCGGAACTTAATTACGCAAGGTTATTTAAGAAACGTTTCCCGTTCCGAACATAATCCCCACGGGTTTCTCATTGAAAGATGGGAAACGCTCGAAAATAATGATATTAAAACAGAGAACCGATGAAACTCTTTAAAAAAAACAGGAACGAAATAAATATACCGGATAAAGCTGCCAATAGTATTGCCAATGGCATCTTAAAATTCCAAGGGTGGTTTGCAGCAAGTTTGCAAAGACTTACCAAAAGTTGGAAACAAGGCAACAGTGGATTTTTCTTTGTATGATTTGCTTTGCTTTTGGTGGATTAAGTATTGCAGCAATCGTAAACTCTTTTAAGTTATCAGACAAATCCAAAGTGATCATCCCAAAATCTATCAGTATTCCAAAAAATATTTATGCTGAAGACAAGGCATTTCTTATAACCGAGAATGAATTTCAACAAGTGCAGGACTATAAAAGAAAACATCCTGAGTTAATTAACGAAAGGCCGGGATTATACGACAGCCTTAGCCTTATTGAACAAGCATATCATTCACAAATAAAATAAAAAATATGAAAGAGAAAAATTCAGACATGTTTTTGAGGCAAAGAAAAATGATGACTATACTACCCTTGTTGCTCATCCCATTTCTCACAATGGCTTTCTGGGCATTGGGGGGTGGGAAGGGTACTGAAAGTAATAACCTGGCAAACATTAAAAGCGGATTAAATCTGCAATTACCGGAAGCTAATTTAAAAGATGAAAGAAATGCAGATAAGCTGGCATTTTATAAAGAGGCTGATGCAGATTCGTTAAAAAGGGACGAACTTTTACGTAATGATCCTTATTACAAAGATTCTACTAGCAATAGACAAAATACAATCCTGACGGATACAGGAAATTTGTACACATCATCGTCCTACAGTGGATTAAATCATTCTCCTTATAATAAAAGCACAGATGCAAATGAGCAGCGGGTATACCAAAAGATCAATGAAATTAATAGACAGATTAATCAACCAGATAATGCATCGGCGTCTTTAAATAACCTAAATCAACCAATTCAATCGAACGGAAAAAATGAGCACTTAACAGAAGAGATAGATAGGTTGCAGAATATGATGCTGCAGAAAGATGATAGCCCGGAAGATGATAGCCCGGAAGATGACCCTGAAATGCAGCAATTAAATGGCACACTGGAAAAAATACTGGATATACAACATCCCGATAGAGTAAAAGAAAAGTTGAAAGAGAAATCCTTAAAGAATAAAGAACAGGTTTTTATAATTAGTAAGCAATCTGCTAAAAATAATATCAGTTTGCTTGATACCAGCAAAAACAGGTTGAATACTGAAAACAGTTTTTACAGTATAGAAGAGGAAATTAAAACTGAGGAGCAAAATACAGTTGAGGCCGTGGTTCACCAAACTCAAACTTTGGTAAACGGTGCCGTGGTAAAGATGCGGCTGCTGAATGATATATATCTTAATGGCTCATTAGTGCCAAAAGGAAATTTTGTTTTTGGTATTGCTCAGTTAAATGATGAACGACTTGAAATAAGCATCAATTCCATACGTAATAATAAATCCCTTTTTCCTGTAAAATTAGAAGTGTTTGATTTGGATGGTCTTCCCGGCATTTACATTCCAGGCGCTATTTCCAGGGATGTAGCCAAACAATCTGCCGATAATGGTTTGCAGCTAATGGAGCTCACCTCAATGGATCCTTCCTTTAAAGCACAGGCTGCTGCTACCGGTATCAATGCTGCAAAATCATTACTAAGTAAAAAAGTAAAGCAAGTCAAAGTATTTGTGAAAGCTGGGTACAAAGTGCTGTTAAGGGATAAAAGTGTACAAGAATAATTAGTTAACAATTAAAATAAATTTTATGAAACGATTAGTGTGTTTGATTTGTGGTTGCTGGATATTCGTTTCGGCAATGGCGCAAACTTCTTCCTTATTTATCACAACCGATAAAACAACGAGCCTGGTATTTCCCTTTTCAATCCGGCATGTGGACAGGGGTACAAAAGATATACTGGTGCAGCAGGTAAAAGAAGCGGACAATATTTTATTGGTAAAGGCTTCTGCAAAAAACTTTTCAGAAACAAACCTTAGCGTGGTAACAGAGGACGGCAGTGTTTACACTTTTGTGGTCAACTACCAGGAAAAACCCGCAACCTGGGTTTATAATTTACCGGTTAATAAAAAAGCAACAGCAACTACCTATGCAACCGGCATTCTGGATAATCCGGGAACTATGAGGGGCATAAAAGATAAGAAATGGGATATGGTCTCAAAAGTTATTGGAATTTATATTAAACAATAGTTCGGTAATATTTTAAGCGGCCAATGCACCTATATCCAGGCATTGGTCATAAAGTTGTTTTATTTTTTTGCAATTCAGGTCTAAATCTAAGTTTGAAAATATTCTTTCCGTTATTATTTTATTGTAATACATC
>JANPIJ010000162.1:0-34807 GCA_031424955.1 Ferruginibacter sp.
TGCCATTTGACTGGGCCAATAAATGACCGGTAAATATCTGTATACACAACAGGCAAATGGCAGATATCATTAATTTACTTTTCATAATTAATATTTTTTATAAGATCAATAACTTTTTCTTTCTATAGTAAAGAAAAAGAAGGAGGAAGTAGAAACCTCCTCCGTGTTTAACAAAACTAACTGCCTAATGAATGCAAATCGTTTTTATAATAACATTTTATTAGACTAAGTACAAGGATCACAATTTTTTTAATAATGATTTAGAGTTCATTTATCCCGATACAAATCGGGATAACAAGAAAAATCAAGCCCGCCCGGCTGAAGCCATTCGGACGGGGCTGCGAATAAAAAGGCTGAAAATTTCACTACGATCCTAAAATCAAGGAACTCGCCGCCAGTAGTTCAATGATTTAGAGCCTATGCCCGGCTCAATCCGCCGCGGCGGATGATTTCTTAACGGATCATAGTGAAATTTTCTAGCACTTTTTATTCGAGGCCGCTACCAGCCTCTGAGTGCGACTGTAATATCTAATTCTAAAATCTTATTTCAAAGACCTTAATACCCCGGGTTTTGTTTATACAACCCATTGGTAAAGGTAATTTCAGATTGTGGAATGGGCAGGTATTCATCCCTTCCGGCTGTAAACTTAGCGGTTGCTAAAAAAGGCCGCCTCCCTTTTTCAACAGCGATGTAGCTATTTAAAGTAGATTCTGCAATTCCCCATCTTACCAGGTCGAAGAACCTTGGCCCTTCAGTTGCAAATTCCAGTCTCCTTTCCCACTGCAGCGCTTTACGGGCATAATCCTGTGTCCATCCTGCAGCGGTATATTCTTTGGTATTATAGATTGAAGCAAATGTACCATCCGCTTTCTTCAGTCTTGCGGTACTTGCGGCCGCTCTTGCCCTTACCTGGTTAATCAATGGTAAAGCATTGGCATGCTGCCCCAATTCTATGTATGCTTCTGCCTGCATTAATAAGATATCATCATAGCGGAGAATATCATAATTTTTTGCAGTACCCATAAATGGCCCAAGCTTAAAATAAGACCCACTGGTGGCCAGTTGCTGATTACGCATGCTGTGAAAATTGCCATACACACCCGGATCCCTCACCCAGCTGTTACTAAAAGGCTTTGTATTATCGTATTTATATGGATGCCCGTTGATACCTACAGTATGATCCAGGCGGGGATCTACAGTTGCAGTGGTTAAGTCGGCAATGCCGTTGTTGAAGGTGGCAAAATTGGGCAAACCGTTTGCATCGGTAGTGTGTGCATTCACCAGGTTTTGACTGGGCGCATGAAAACCGCAGCAACCATATTGAGGTGCACCATGCGGATAATTCAATCCATCTTCATAGCTCAACCTGCCGGCAGTAGTACCATCATTGATGGTAAACTGGATGGCAAAAACGGACTCAGGCCCATTCTCCGTTTCAGGTAAGAAATTGTCGCCGATATCCGTGCTTAACGAATATTTACCCGAAGCAATCACTGCCTGTGTAAGGGCGATCACTTCCTGTAACCTGGAGGTTTTGATACCGGTTACCCGATGCGTTTTATCCTGCTCATAAGCCTGGAACAATCTTAGTTTTGCCAGGTAAGCCTGGGCAGCCAATTTATTGGCACGTGCAATTTGCGGCTGGGACGCAGGCAGGTTATCAATCGCATATTGAAAATCGGCGGCAATTTTATTCCATGACTCTTCATTTGACAAGTCGTTGGAGGTTTTCAGGATATCTTCATCCTTCGCATTTTCATCAAAAATAGGAATATTCTTATACAGCAATTTCATAGTGAAATAGCTGTGTGCCCGTAGAAATTTCAATTCTCCCAGCCTTGTTTTCTTCGCAGGAAAATCTGCATCGGAAAGTGAATTAACTGCCCGAAGCGCCACATTGGCCCTGGATATGGATTTGAATAAATTTTTCCAGGTACGTGAAACAAATGCGTCCATGGTGGGTGTTACTAAATTATAATGCTCCATGGCATCTATTTCACCTACATCACCGGTACCACCGCCACCTTTGTAGGCATCATCTGAGCGAACACTTCCATATACCCAATTACTGTAGATGGGCCCAATCATATCGCCATTTCCAATGGCAGCATAGGCCGAAGTGACCAATCCTTCAATGGCTGTAGGCGATGTTAAATCTGAGGAGGACAATACACCCGTTGGCGTATAGTCGAGCACTTTTTTACAGGAACTAAAAAACAGTAGTCCGTATGTAAACAAAGCAGCTATCATTAATTTTTTCATATTGATGTAATTTTTAGTTCTTAAAATGATGCGTTGATACCAAATGTGAATGTCCTTGGAATAGGCACAGGGTCCAGGTCAATTCTTTCCGGGTCGGGGCTTAAATAGCTTTTACTTTTAAAGCGGAACAGGTTATCAGCCATTGCATAAAAACGCAACCTGGAGAAGACGGATTTTGGCACCACATTGTAGCCCACCTGTACATTGCGCATTTTGAAATAAGAAGTGTTTACGATAAAATAATCAGACGGACGGCCTTCGTTATTGTTGTCTTTTAACGTTAATGCCGGAACTGTTGTATTGGTATTTTTAGGTGTCCATCCGGTAAATACGCCGGGCCCTACGTTCTCCCTGCTCTTCATCAGGTTATTGAACAGGGTGTACACATCAAAACCCGTTCTGCCACTTACGCCCGAGCCAAATAAGGAGGCATCCAGTTTTTTGTAGGTGAGGTCTATCCTAACGCCATATTCCATAGCAGGCAAAGTAGTTCCTATCCATGTCCTGTCGAGGTCATTGATTACTTTGTCGTTGTTGATATCTACATAGCGGATTCTGCCGGGGCCGGCACCAATCTGTGTAGGGGCCTTATCTACTTCAGCCTGTGATTGAAACAGGCCATTTGTTTTATAACCAAAAATATCAAACTGTGAATGGCCAATGATGCTGTTTACCAGGTTGCCGGGGTAAGCAGGGCGCACATTTTCGGGCAGTTCGGTTATCCTATCCCTGAAACGGGCAAAATTCAGTTTTACATTATATTTAAAATCGCCCATTTGCTCACTTTGATAGCCTAATACAAATTCCCACCCCTTGTTACTTTTTGAAGCACCATTCACTGCTTTGGACTGGCCTTCTCCCAGGGCAGATGCAACCGGCGGCGTAATCAATATACCGGTTGTTTTCCTTGAGAAATAATCGAATGATCCATACACTTTGTTTTTTAATACGGAGAAGTCTATCCCGGCATTGATCTCTTCAGTGCTTTCCCATTTAAGTGCTGCGTTGGCTGCCTGGGTTTGTACAAAACCAGAAGGTAAAGTACCGGTATTGGCACCCGTTAATGAATAGGCGGTACCGATGTTCATGTACTGCTCCCAAAATCCACCCACGAGCTGCGATAAAGTGGTTCCATATCTTGTATCAAAAAGACCGAAACGAGCCAGGTCACCAATTTGCTGGTTACCTACCCGGCCCACGCCCACCCTTGCTTTTAATTCAGAGAAAAAGCTATTTTCCATAAAGGCTTCCTTGTCTATTCTCCATCCTAAAGATGCAGCCGGAAAAATACCATACTGATTGTCGGCTCCAAAACGGGATGAACCATCCCTGCGAACAATAACGGCAGCCAGGTATCGGTCACCATAATTATAATCTACCCTCGCAAATTGAGAAAACAGCCGGTTACCGGTTGAACCTCCTGAAACAGTCGTATTACCTGTACCCGCATTCAGGGTAAAATAATCTTCCGTCTGAATCGCATAGCCTTCCTTTTTAGTGGTCTGGAAATCTACATCTGTTTTGATATATTCTGTACCCACCAAAAACTTGAAATGATTGTCTGAATTCAGGTTCCAGTTGTACCGCAGCGTGTTTGAAAAAGTCATACTTAAATAATGGTTCTGATCAAATGACAGGCTGTTGGTGGTACGGCTGAGTGCGCCTTCGGTGAAAGTGGGTGTAATTACCTTGTTTAAATAGTTGGCATTATCCGCACCAATATTGGATTTGAAAAACAAATTTTTAATGGGCTGAATTTCCACGAACATATTACCAAATGTACTCAGGCGGTTTGCATTGTTCCACCTTGCCAGGTACTGCATGTGCAACGGGTTATTTCTGTCGGAATAACCGGCACCGGATTCACCGGCAAAACTAACGCCGTCTTTTTGGTATACCGGAATGGTTGGGGCCAAAGTAACTGCCAAAAACGTGGTAGCAGCGCCTCCTAAATCCCGGGCAGTAAGGGTTTCATCCGAATTGGCTATCCGCAGGTTTAAACCAAATAATACCTTATCGTTAAAAGACTTTGTTAATGCATTAATGCTACCGCCCAGGCGTTCGTATCCTGTATACCGTAGCATACCGGTATTCTTCAGGTGCCCGATGTTTATTTCCAGCGATGAGTTTTTATTACCTACGGATGCAGTTAAACTATTATTACTTACAATCCCGGTTTTATACATTACATCCTGCCAGTCGGTATTACCTGCCGGTGTGTTGGGATCGCCACCAACGAAAGGCTTCAGCGTTACGGAATTCAACACCGGGTTGGAGTAATCCTTGTTCCAGTCAAAACCGTAAATTTCATCATAGCCTGCAGCAGGGTCCTGCCCGTCATTAACAGATGCCTGCCACAATGCTTTACCCCGGTCGACGGAGCTGAGCATTTTAAACCGCATTGATTTTTCTGACTGGGTTGAAATACTGCTGTTCAACTGAAAATTTACTTTGCCATTGGTATTGCCACCATTTTTGGTTGTAACGATGATCACACCGTTGGAGGCACGGGCACCATAAATCGATTCTGCCGATGCATCTTTCAACACCTGTACCGAAGAGATATTTGCCGGGTCCATGTTCTGAAAAACTTCCGGCCGGGTAGTAGGGATACCATCGATGATATACAGCGGGTCATTATTGCCCAGCGTATTGGCACCCCGTATCAGTATCCTGCTGTTGGATCCGTTGGGCGAGCCATCTTTTTCAATGTACAAACCAGCAACCCTACCCTGCAGGGCCTGCATGGTATTGCCCGAGCTGTTATTTTTTACCGGGGCCAGGTCCACCACTGCCACCGCACCGGTTAAATCCTGCTTTCTTTGTGAGGTATATCCTACCACTACCACCTGTTCTTCCTGCTTTGCCCCGTCCTCCATTTCGATGATCAAATCCTGGATGCCCGACGCAATTTTTACGGACAGTTGTTTTTTGCCAACGTAAGAAATCAGCAGGTTTTCACCAGTAACGGCATCAATTGAAAATTTACCATCTAAGCCCGTTGTAATGGTTTGTTTTTTATACTGAACCGATGCCCCCTGCAGTGGTTCGTGTGTAATTTTATCAGTCACAGTTCCTGTTACTTTTTTTTGCTGGGCAAAGCCGGCAGTAACAAGCAACACTGCTATGATCGTCAGAAATTGTCTCATAATTACTGTTTTAATTGTTAAGGTGTATTGTAAAAAAACGTGAACCTGGTATTGACCGGTTACTTAAAACCGGGTGCAGCAGCATTCCCCCGCCGGGCTGAATCTCCCTGCCTGTATGCTTTTGAAGTATCCGCCGGTGGCGCCCTTCCGATGATGATGATGATATTTTCCGGGATCAACCCGGAATTGCCCTGCATGTAATCAGGGTTGATTTTTGATGATACCGGAATTTTTAAATCATGCAACATCTCCCAAAGTGGTACTGTATCACAAGCAAATGCCCGGAATGATTTTTCTTCTTTCATATAACGTCTTTTATAGCATTCAACAATTTCAAAATCGTAGTTTTATAGGCGGGCTTTCGAAAGGAATGGATTATTACCAGTTGCTCCAGGTTAACCGGGTTAGCTGTTTTACAATTTTTTTTAGTAGCAACCTGCAGGCGGTGGTTTGCAGCAATAGTTTTTTTAGCATACCACATCCACCATTTTTTAATCAGGAAATGATTGAATTTTTAATGATCAGATCTTCTACATCTTCCCTCGCGTAAATGGGACAGGCACCGGTTTGTGTTGCAATAAAAGCGCCCATACCACCTGCGAATTCCAGGGCTTCTACCGGCAGGGAGTTGGTCATCATTTTAGATATCAGTCCCGCCAGGAAGGCATCGCCGCTGCCAACCGTATCCACTACGGTTATTTTAAATCCCGGATGCCGGGTAAATTTTCCATCCGTAAAAAGGATTGCCCCATCCCCACCCATGGTAACCGCCATGCCCGAAAGATTGAACCGGTTCACGATCGTTTGCATCCGGTCTTCCAAACTGGTATGGTCAGAAAACCACCCGGTAATCAGCTCCAGTTCGTTGTTATTCATTTTTACAAAATCAGCTTTTTGTAATAACTCCTCCACTATACGCCTGTTAAAATGTGGTGCTCTCAGGTTGATATCCAGTATTTTTTTCTTCGCTATTTCCAGGAGGGTGAACAGGGTATTTTTTGAAACCGGGTTTCTTGCCGCAAGGCTTCCAAAAATGAAGAAAGATGCATTTTCAACCAGGTCTGTAAAACTTTGATCCCATTCAATATAATCCCACGCAACCGGCTTTACTATATCGTATTCCACTTCATTGTTATCCCGGAGAGTAGCATACACTTTACCGGTTTCCAACTCCCGGTCAACCTGGAAATAATCGGTACTGATTTTATTCGCCTCCATTAAATCGAACAGTTTTTGCCCCCGGTCATCTATCCCCACTTTTGTAATCAATGCAGGTTCGTATCCCAGCTTTTTTAAATGATAGGCAACATTCATGGGTGCGCCTCCCGGCACAGCACGGGAAGGAAGGATATCCCAGAGCACTTCCCCAAAACAAACTACCGGATGATGATTTACTTTTTGCATTTGGTTTAATTTAGTGCATGATTAAAGTTTTTTCTATCTGTTCCAGGGAAGTGCCTTTTGTTTCCGGCATCCTGAATACGACCCATAGCAACTGGCCAACCATCATCAGCGCAAAAAACAGGAACAAGGGGGCGGCCCCGAATTTATTGGCGAGGAAAGGGAAAATGCTGGTAATAATGGATGCCAATACCCAGTGCGTGGTACAGCCGAGTGACTGGCCATAAGAACGGACACTGTTTGGAAATATTTCGGAAATAAATACCCAGATAACTGCCCCCTGCCCGATGGCGTGGGAAGCGATAAAAATAAAAACCAGTAAAGGCAAAACCATACCCGAGGAGTATTCAAAATAGAAAGCGGCCGCAATCAGGCCCAGTGAAAGAATATATCCAAACGAGCCAATCAGCATTAATTTTTTCCGGCCAAACCGGTCTATCAGCGACACGCCGATCAGGGTAAATACCATGTTTACCAATCCAATCCCCGCACTTTGCAAAAAAGCAGCACCCTTTTCTATCCCGGCCAGTTCAAATACACGGGGAGCAAAATAGATGATGGCGTTTATCCCGGATAACTGGTTAAACAGGGCAATTAAAAAAGCCATGAGAATGGGGGTGTTAAATCTTCCGGAGAAAAAAGTGGATAGACTTTCCTTTTGCTTTTCGGCATCAATTGCCTGGTGAATGGCCCGGATGGCTTCGTCCACTCCTTCCGGATCAGAAACCTCCAGTGTTTTCCTGGCTAAATCAAACTCACCCCTGTGAACAATCAGCCACCTTGGGCTTTCAGGAACAAAAAACAGGAGTGCCACATAAATAACCGAAGGGATCGCCATTACGCCCAGCATCCAGCGCCAGCTATCTTCCCCCAAATTTTGTAACAGGTAGTTGGAGAAATAAGCTACCAGGATGCCAAATACGATGTTGAACTGGAAAGTAGCTACAAAACGCCCCCTTGTTTTTGCCGGGGCAATTTCTGATATATACATGGGTGCCACTACCGATGAGGCCCCTACGCCTAAACCTCCGAGCAACCGGAAAAACATAAAAGTGTACACATCACCTGCAAGGGCAGAACCTATTGAAGAGATGAGGTACAGGATACCAATAAAAAACAGAACTTTTTTTCTACCAAATTTTTCGGCGGGGATGCCACCAAATAATGCACCGATGACGGTACCATATAATGCGATGGCGATGGCCTGGCCGTGAAGGATATCACCCAGGTTCCATACGTGCTGGATTTTTTGTTCGGCACCAGATATTACCGCGGTATCAAACCCAAAGAGGAAACCGCCCAGTGCCACCACAATACTCCAGAAGATTAGTTTTTTGTTCATATAGCAATCGTTTAAGACAGCAAAGTAGCCATACCCATGATTTTATTTTATCAAAATCGTATCAACTGTTTTAAAATATGCGGCTTTTCAAAATCGAATTTTTGCATTTGAAAATCAACCAGTTACAGGTAGCAGCGCCAAATCTGGAATGGGGTTTTTCTAAATTTGTAACAACAGTTTTTGATTCTGTACCATCGGACTGCTGGTTTTAAAAAAAGGGGTGCCAGGCGGAGGCGATTATTGACTGAATTAATTTTGAATTATACCGGATTTATAAAAAATTTGTTCAACTTGCGTATATGATTGCTTTGCATTTAAAGAACCGGACAATGAAAAACAGGCTGATCATATATTCCTTCTTGATTGGTTTGTTTGCACTGGGATTGTCTGCCTGCAACTCCCCGGCAGAAAAAAAGAAGTTTACCATCGGCTTTTCTCAGTGTACCCTTGGAGACAGCTGGAGAAAAACAATGCAGAAAGAAATGGAAAGAGAACTGGCCTTCCATCCTGAAATCAACTTTATTATTAAAGACGCCAACCTGAGTTCTGAAAAGCAGATTGAACAAATACAGGAACTGATCGACCAGAAAGTTGACCTGCTGCTGGTTTCTCCCAACCAGGCAAAACCAATTACTGCTATTGTTGAAAAAGCATACCGCGAAGGAATACCGGTTATCATTATTGACAGGAGAACATTGTCTAACAATTACACGGCATTTGTGGGTGCCGACAATTACAAAGTGGGTTTAAACGCCGGCGCTTTTGCCAATGCATTACTAAAAGGCAATGGAAATGTAGTGGAGCTGGAAGGTGATCCTGCGGGTTCGTCGGCTACCATTGACCGGCACAACGGGTTTACCGATTTTATAAAACAACACCCCGGGATAAAGTACCTGCGACATTTTAATGTAGATACAGAACCCTGGCAGGAACAGTTAACTGAGTTTTTAAAAACCAATCCCAATATTCAATTAATTTTTGCTACCAATGACCGGTTGGCTTTTTCCGCATACAATGTTTGTAAAAAAATGGGTGTTGAGCAAAAAATAAGTGTGGTAGGTGTAGACGGTCTGCCGGGAGATAATGAGGGCATTGACCTGGTGGATAAAGGAATGCTGAAAGCTACCATCCTATACCCCACCGGCGGGGCGGAGGCGATACAAACAGCAGCCAATATCCTCGAAAATAAACCCTACGAAAAGGAGTATAACCTGGCTACCACCATTATCGATTCAACCAATGTGCGGATCATGAAATTGCAAAATCAGAAATTATCCGCCCTGCAGCATGATATAGAAAGAAGCCAGCAAAAGATTGATGAACAAAAGATCATTACCCGGAACCAGACCAATATTATTTATACCATTTCCATATCCCTTGCACTTGCATTGATAATGGGGTTAATCCTGTTTTACTATTTAAAGGAAAATAAAAAAATCAATGCCCGGCTCGCACTGCAAAACGAAGAAATTTTAAGCCAGCGAAACCAGTTAATCGAATTGGATAAGATAGCAAAGGAAGCCACCGAAGCAAAGTTTCACTTCTATACCAATATTTCGCACGAGTTGCGAACGCCGCTTACACTGATACTGGGCCCGCTGGAAGATATCCTGTCATCACCAAAATTACAATTTAGCATAAAGGCACCCCTGGAAATGGTGAAGAAGAATACCTTAAGGCTTTTAAGACTGGTGAATCAATTGATGGATTTCAGAAAAATTGAGCATGCTAAAATGCACCTGAGAGCCAGTGAAAATAACCTTTCCGCATTTGTTACCGAGATAACCAATGCATTTACTGAAACGGCTACAAAAAAACACATTTCTTACAGGGTGGATATAAGAGAGGCTGACCTTAAAGTGTGGTTTGATGTAAATATGCTGGATAAGGTACTCTTCAACATTCTTTCCAACGCATTTAAATATACCAATGATCGTGGTTCCATCACAGTAACCGTGTATAAAGACAGTAGCCAAACAAAAGCAATCATATTGATTGAAGATTCCGGCGTTGGCATGGGGCCCGAAACGCTTGAACATGCATTTGAACTTTTTTACCAGGGAAATGAAGGCACGTTTAAAGGAACCGGTTTGGGCCTGGCGCTTTCCAAAGAACTGGTGACCCTGCATCATGGAACGATCAATGTAAAAAGCGAAAAATGGAAAGGCACCCGGTTTGAAATAACCCTGCCCCTGGGAAAAGCACACCTGGAAGAAAATGAGATTGAAAAAGAAAGTAACCCGTATTATCTCAATTATGAAGAGGCAAAGATTTACACCAATGAACTGGAGAACCAGCCCAAAAGTTCAACTGAAAATATTGCAACAGGCGGTAAAGACTATTCGATTTTGCTGATTGAGGACAATAACGAAATCCGTAGTTTTTTGAAAGATCAGCTGAGTAAAAATTATGAAATCATTGAAGCCGAAAATGGGAATACCGGCCTGAACCTGGCGTATGAAATAGTGCCGGATATCATCATCAGCGATATCATGCTACCTGGTAAGGATGGGATGGCTATTACCGAAACCTTAAAAAATGATCTCCGCACTTCCCATATCCCCATTATCATATTAACTGCCAAAGGAAGCATGGAGCATCAAATTGAAGGATTGAGATTGAATGCAGACGCCTATATCGTAAAACCATTTAATTTACAATACCTGGAAGAAACCATCCGAAGCCAGATCAGGAACCGGGAAACGTTGAAAGATCATTACAGCAGCGAGTTACCAAGCGAAGGCCAAAAGGCTTCCAGCACCAAAAAAATCGACCGCAAATTTGTAAGTGAATTTTCTGCTATTATTGAAAGCAATATTGGCAATGAAAATTTTGGGGTGGATGATATTTGTAAAGAGATTGGCATATCGAGGGTACAATTGTACCGGAAAGTGAAAGCTGTATTGGGGTACAATGTAAATGACTATATACTGACTGTAAGAATGCAGAAAGCAAAATATTTACTGCTGAATGAAGACCTGTCTATTTCGGAAATTTCCTATAAAGTAGGGTTCTCCTCCCAGGCCTATTTTTCTACCGTTTTTAAATCGAAATTTGGCGTTACGCCAAAGGCGTTCAAGGAAAAAAAGACAGATAATTAAGCGGCTATAAAGCAACACGGCATTGGTTCAACCGTTGTTAGCTTCAATTATAGATAGCCCGGTGAATAGTTGCAAATACCACTGTTTAATTATCATCATTATTACCACCCCTGTCACCGCTTTTAAACAACGAAAATTTACTATCGCCGAATTTATAACTAAAGGTTAAGCGGAAATTACGGACGTCCCAGCGACGGTACGAATCCTGGTAAAACTGTTCGGTATCATAAATATTCCCCCACCGCTGGCTGTTAAAAACATCACTCACCGCCAGGGTGAGGGAGGCTTTTTTGTTTTCGAGGAAATCTTTACGGATGGCAATATCCAGTTCATACTGTGCAAGGCTGGTTCCCTGTGGAATTACCCGGGGCGATTCGTATTCGCCGGTAAGCTGAAAACCCATGTTGTTAAATACAGATTCTTCCAGCCCCTCCGTTTTATAATTGATGATGAGCTTGGTCTCCCAGTTAAATCCTTTATTACTCAGGTTGAGGGTTTTAACTTTTGCATTTACCGTACGATACTGCAAATTAAATGTAGGGGTAATGTCAAAATTTTTACCTGCTTTGTGCTGCAGCGTAAACTCGGCCCCATACCGCATGGTAGTGTTTGCATTAATAAAAGTGTTGAGGATGGCATTGGGATCTACGGCGGCATTGTTGAGCAACTGGTATTGTGCAGCGGTGATGGTGTCACTATACTGTGTAATATCCCTTGGGTTGCTTCTGAAATACAGCACCCCTAAAAAATTTCCTTTGGGGTAGTTTTTACTGTAATTCAATTCAAAGGAATTTACAAACTCCGGCTGTAACTGCGGGTTTCCCTGGCGCAGGTTTACCGGATCGTTGATATCAATAAAAGGGTTCAACTGCCAGAACCTCGGCCGGTTAATACGCCGGGAAAAGTTAAACTGGAGTTCGGCCGAATCGCTTATTTTTTGGGTCACAAAAAAACTGGGAAATAGTGCATCCCAGATATTTTTTAAATTTTTTGGATACTCATATCCAAATTTATACGCACTATCTACCAGTTCACCATTAAACTTTGAATGCTCTGCCCTTAATCCCGCCTGGTACGAAAAATCTTTTTTCTGATGCGAGAAAGTAGCATAGGCAGCGTTGATCATATCATCATAGGTATAGTTATTGCTTAAAGGCAATTTAACGGGCCGTCCATTGTCATTTGCAAAGGCATTGAAATAACTTGAATAGTTATTATGATAGGTTCTTACACCTGCCTCAATTTTTGAATTTTCCGATATGGGATTGGTATAATCTGCCTGTACCGTCAATTGCTTTTCCCTGCTGCTGCCATCATTCCATACCAGCGAAGATGCCTGAAACGGAGAACCATCCGGGTTGAAGAAATCATTGTTTATATCACTGTTGTCTGACCTGGTACCGGTATTATAACTCACATCTGCTGTAAACTCCTGCCCTGCTTTCGGGAATGTAAACGTATAGTTGAGCCTCGTACTCCTGCGGTTAAAAGTCGATTTTCCATCCGCTACCCTCACTCCATAACGCTGTAGTATATCACTGTTGCTAAAGTATTGCTGGTCCTGGTTCTCCACACTGGCAAACCGGCCTTCCACAAAACTTTGGGAAAGGGTAATGGTGTTACGGTTGTTAATAAAATAGTCGGCACCAAAACGAATGGAGTTGAAATTACGTGACCGGTTGTTTACTGAATTTTGTTTAAAATAATCTGTAATAACACCTGCTTTTTTATTCTGACGAAGGGTATGCCCTCTTGCCTTTCCACCCGACTGGTTGTGACCGGCACTTACAAAAAAATTAAACTTGTCCTGCCGCAGGTTCAGGTTGAGGTTACTGCTGAACAATTTGGGTGTACCGCCACTGATGGATGCCACACCATTTAAGCCAATCCGCTTGTTCTTTTTCAACACGATATTGATAATACCACCCGAACTGGCTGCATCAAATTTGGCGGAAGGGTTGGTGATCAGTTCTATCTTATCAATCTGGTCGGCAGCAACCTGGTCGAGGGTTAATATAGTTGGCCGGCCATCAATAAATATCTGTGGTGTACTGTTGCGCAGCTCCACGTTTCCATCTATATCTACCGATACAGAAGGTATATTTTTCATGATGTCGACCGCAGTACCGCCCGCAGCCACCAGGCTTTTTTCAACACTAAATATTTTACGGTCGATCCCCATTTGCAATGCAGGACGGCTGGAGGTTACTACCACTGCATCCAGTTGTTTAATTTTAGTAGCCACCAATAAATTCCCCATGTCTTTTTCAAAAAAACTAACTCCCTCCTTTGCCCTGTGTTCATCAATGGTTACCACCTGGTCAAGGGTTTCGTAACCCAACGCAGTGATCACCAGGCGAAAGTTTTTTTCCTTTGGCAGATTTTTAAAACGAAACTCCCCATTGGGTTTACTTAACATGCCGTTTAATGCAGTATCCCTGTTGTTGCCGGTGGAATATATCTGCACCGAAGAGGCTGCTATCGGCTTACCGGTACCCTTATCAATTAATTTTCCATAAATCGAATTTGACTGCCATCTCGCCGCCTTTTGCTGTCCCATATCATTACCGCCTTCCTGCTCCACCTGTGCCATTACCCCGGAAAATAAAAAACCAGCCAGCAAAAATATCAGTAAACGTTTCATAATAACTATTTGGAAATTTGATTGCCTGAAGCAATCCTAAAAAATCGATCGCACACATATTACCCGAATACCAGCCCGCTGGCGGATGAAATAATTAAAGCAGGAAATTCAAAATTAAACCAGGAAACTTACACATTCCCTTTTTGGGAGAACAAATATTGCAGGAAATTGTTGGGATTACTTTTTCTTAACCTGTACAGGCTCTTGTACGGAAAGATATTGAGCCGGGAACCATGGAATTAATTCATCATCAATTGTGAGATAAATATTAAAAACAAGTATCACGCCGTTACCGGCATGGCCAGGATTATAGTATTGCCTGCTCCAGTTGCCCCTTTTCTTTTGCTTCAGCCAGTTTTTTTAATTGTTTGCTCATCCGCATATTATTGGCCTTATTATTACAGTAATCCAGCAGTAAGGTGGTGGCGTTTAGCTTTACCAGTTTGGTATCTTTTGAAACCGCTTTATTCTCCAGCACATATTTAGCCATTGCTACCATGTATAATCCGATCAGGTCGTAATTATCTTTACCAATTTTATCCAGCATATCAGCAGTTGCAAAGGAATAGTCGGTAGTTCCGTTCATCCATTTACCGATGAAACGCAGGCCGTTCAGCCGGTCCTTATTGTCCTTCTCAAAGGGATTGGATAATAAGAAATTAGCCGTTTGCAGCGCAAAAGGTTCAGCACGTTTATAATCAGCCGGCTTTTCGAGCGTAATCAAATCAAAATTGGGTAATGTTTGGGCCTGCGCAACGGTACTGCAAAAAACGGACAAGAGGATAATGATCAACTTCATAAAAAACGGTGCTTTTATAATAAATGCGGTGAAATTTTTTACAAGATAACAACAAATAGCTAATTGATAATTGTGATGCCGCAGGTGAATGCTAATTTGTTCTTTTAACAACTGCGCAAGGGTTGCCAACCTTATAGAAGAACCGGCGAAAAACGTACAGACTGTTAAAAAGGTTGGCAACCCTTTGGAATAGTTCAGCATTCAACCGAATAGGCTACCTCCCGGTATGATATCCGAAAAAACCATCACTCCTCCGCTAAATAAATCCAATATATTTGAGGGGTGAAAATTGCAAACCAGTTTCCACCACTGCCAACATGAAAAATAATTCTTTTAAGTTCCTGCTGATTGTCCTTTCCTTTTTTGTCCTGCCCGGTTGTGCCACTCATAAAATTTTATCTCCTGCCCCGGAATTGTTTATCAATGGAGATGCCTTGCCCGATGCACCCGAGCTGGCCCGCCGGGGCGAATATACCATCGGCGTTCGTACCCTGGATTTTGTAAACAAGAACCAGGTAAATGTGTTGAAATCAAAAGGTGGTATTGATGCGATATATGATCGTCCGTTGAAGGTGGAAGTATGGTATCCGGCGATACTTCCGGAAGGAAAAAAAGAACTGACCACTTACCAGGATTCGTTTGGCAGCCCGCTGGATTCCGCAAGGCCCGTGGTTCCGTTTAGCTTTAGCGGAAGGGCATTAAGGGATGCAGCACCTGGTAAACAATCTGCCGCCTTTCCGTTGGTGATTGTTTCGCATGGGTACCCTGGTTCGAGGGTATTGCTTTCTTACCTGGCTGAAAATTTAGCTTCCAAAGGATATGTGGTGGCAGCCATTGATCACACAGAATCCACGCATGGCGATCAGCAGGGTTTTGCAAGTACCTTACTCAACCGGTCAAAGGATATTTTATTTATACTGGACCAGGTAGCAGCAGCCAGTCAACCCAATTCCAACCATTTTTTATCCGGCCTGGCAGATGCCAATAACACAGCGCTGATCGGCTATTCAATGGGAGGCTATGGTGTGATGAATGTGGCCGGCGCAGGATATAGCAATCAACTGGCCGGCTTCTTTTCCGCCATGGCTGGCGGCAGTAAAGCGATTGCAGCCCGTACTACTAACAATGCGGAATACAAAGCATCCATTGACAAGCGGATAAAGGCCGTGGTAGCATTTGCACCCTGGGGCATGCAACGGGGTGTATGGGATGCAGAGGGATTGAAAGGAGTACAGGTGCCGGTATTTTTTGTTGCCGGAAACATGGATGATATTTCCGGTTATGAAGATGGTACCAAAGCCATGTACAAAGGAATTAAAAATGCAGACCGTTACCTGCTCACCTATCAAAACGCCAGGCATAATACCGCACCCAATCCCCCACCCGCTGCCACCCTGCGTCCCGGAGCTTTCGCAAGAGATTATGATCATTATGCAGAACCGTCCTGGAATGAAAAGCGAATCAACAATATCAACCAGCATTTTGTAACCGCCTTCCTGGGTATTCATTTGCAGCATAAAGATTTTGGTAAATACCTGCAAGTACCCGAAAAATCAAATGAAAAATCATGGACAGGATTTAAACCACGCTCATCTACGGGGATGGAACTGTTGCATGAGGTGGCGGGGAAATAAATTCGATAATTGGGATATCTTATCTTAGATGCACTGGCTAACAATAAAAAATTTGAATTCGGTGACTTTAAAATTTATATTCTACCGCTGATTTGATCACAGGAATCCGAAAGCTGTTAGCTTATTCGCAAATTATGCCAAAACCTTTTTGGGTGCAGTTTTTGTTTTTACTGCGGATTTCGCCCGAATTCGTTTATTCGTTTCTTTTGCTTTATAAGCTTTAATGTATTCGCTGATTGCAGCTTCTTCTTTTTTAGTCAAAGGTCTACTATTGATGACAAAATCAATCCCTTCCGGTTCTTTAATATGTCCCATTATATTTAGCTTTTAAAATATTTATCAATAAGTTCCTGAGCAGCTTTGGTATTAATAATCATAAGATGATTACCGAAATGATAAGCCCCTAATGACCTCTCATAATGCGAAATTAACTTAGTTTTTGCGGTAAATGAAAGAAAGCCATCAAACCCATTTTGAAATGAAACTTTACAGGCAAATGCAACCAAATTACCGGGAACCCCTTCATATAGTTTATTTCGTCCAAGATTAAATGGTGCACTTTCTACCAGGTCCATATAAATGTGATCTTCCTTAATAGTAAAACTTAAAAGACCTTGAATGATTGATGGATTATTCGTAATCGTCAATTTGTAAACTTCACGGACATTATTATCAAATTCCTGTTTCCACTTAAAATTCCATCCGTTAATTTTCGTTATTTGTTTTAAATCGCTTTTTATTAAGCGGCTAACTTCTGTTGCAAAGCTATCTCCGGAAATAGTGTTTTGAATAGAGTTGGTTAGCTTATCAATGATAAAATCAAGGTGCCTGGCTTTCGCTTTTTTCACCAGTTAAAGATATGAAAAATTATTCCCGGTTTTATTCAGAAGCTATCAAATTATCGTCAAAGTCATGGAATTGCCAGCGTTGTAATTGTAATTTTTTTTCATTAATAAATATTTATCATTTGGACTAAAAAACATCGGCAAACTTATAGACATGGAAATCTTTAAATGTGTGACCTGGCAGATAAATTAATAAAACAAAAAATATAACTTAGCTGAATAAAATTTCGCAAATGACTACTATAGCTATTCGCAAAAAATTATCAGACTACTTAAAAGTAGCTAATGATAAAAAAATAAAGGCCATTTACGCACTGTTGGAAGATGATATAGAGTTATCCGAATTGAATTATAGTAATAAGTTGAAGGCGGAGCTGGATAAACGTTTTGACAATTATCAAAAAGGAGGAAAAATGATCAATGCCATTTCTGCAAAAAAATTGACGCAGTATTAAATGCCTGATACTGTTTTTTAATTCATTTACAGCGTAATTAATTTCTAAGATAGTAGATTAACAGCTCTCCTTTCGAATCTGATTTGAACAGCAGATCATTATCTTTGGTAAAACCAACACTGATATGCCTTCTGCTGCAACTGTTTCAAAAGACACACCTACTATTTCCACCGAAATACTGGCGGGCATATCTTCCTTTCTTGCTACGGCTTATATCATTGTAGTAAACCCATCCATACTCAGCCAGGCAGGCATGTCTTTTCCGGCGGTGCTTACGGCTACCATACTGGTTTGTTTTTTTAGCAGCCTCGCCATGGGATTGTATGCACGCAATCCCATACTGGTAGCACCGGGTATGGGGCTCAATGCCTTCTTTACTTTTACCGCCGTGCTTACGTTAAAAGTCAGTTACCAGGTGGCGCTGGGGGCGGTATTTTGGTCGGGTATTATTTTTTTATTGTTATCCGTTTTTAATATCCGAACCTATATCGTGCAGGCCATTCCAAAAACATTGCGTTATGCCATTGCCGCCGGTATCGGTTTGTTCATCACGCTGATCGGGCTGGCCAATGCAAAATTTATAGTGGCCAACCCGGCTACCATTTTGGGCATCGGCAAACTGGATGCAGCCGTACTCACGTTTATTGCAGGCCTGGCCATTACTGCAGTATTGCTGATTAAAAAAGTAAGGGGCGGTATACTGGCAGGTATTGTACTCACCAGTTTGCTGGCCTGGCCCATTGGCAGGTGGTGGGGCGGAACGATTCAGGTGATTAGTTTTAATGGCATTATTGCCCTTCCCGACTTTAGCCTGTTCCTGCAGTTAGACCTGCTGCATTCACTGCAATGGAGCATGGTGCCGGTGATATTTGCATTTGTATTTACGGATATGTTTGACAGCCTCTCCACTTTTGTAGGATTATCTGAAGCGGCAGGTTTAACGGATGAAAACGGCGAACCCCGCAATATCAAAAGGGCACTGGTGGTAGATGCATTTTCCACCACCATTGCCGGACTGCTGGGCAGCAGTCCGGGTACGGCTTATATTGAATCGGCGGTAGGGATCGAACAAGGTGGCCGCACCGGGTTAACGGCCATTACCGGCGCTATTTTATTTTTACCGTTTTTGTTTTTGTCACCATTGATTAGTGCAGTGCCCGCCATCGCCACTGCCCCTGCGTTGGTGCTGGTAGGTGTGTTTATGATGAAGCCGGTAGTGAAAATAAACTGGACAGAAATGAACGAAGCGATCCCTGCCTTTATAGCCATGGTGCTGATTCCATTTACCTATTCCATCACACAGGGCATCATCTGGGGGTTTTTAAGCTGGACGGTTTTGCAGGTAGCTGCCGGAAAGGCCAAAGAGATAAGTATTGCTTTATGGATCATTGATGTGTTTGCGGTGCTGGCGTTGGTTATTTAAACCGTACTGCCCCGAAATAACCGGGAAGAATCGCTCTCCAAACAACAGAAATGCGGCTGAGTTGGTGATGGGGATTTTGAGGGAGTTAGAATGATGGAACGCTAATCAGAGCAACAGGCAAAAATTACGTCAAATGGGAACCTTATTTTTTTAGCCCTTTCGGTCATACGTAAGCCTACTCACCGCCGTTGTTGGTATGTAGTCCGGGCCATGTGCCAGGGATTACCCACATCAAAATTCACTCCAAAATGGAATTAGGAACAAATGTGTGATTATTGGTGGTTCCACCCGTACCACATCTTGTGCACAAACATCAACAATGGCAGCAGCGCCAGCAACAGAAAATAAAAAACCAACCGAAGGAAGTTCTATCCCGGTATAAGTCTGCTCACAACATCCCGGAGGCAGGTTTACTTATTATCTCTTTGTCACCAACAGCCCGGTTATAATTAAAATCAGGTTGAATGCTTGTTCATTTTTGACTTGCTTGTACCATTTTGAAAAGTACTATGTTTGTGCAGTTATCATTAAGTTGTGTAACATTTTTCAACATTTCAACATTATCATAAACTCGGCAAAATGATGGTAACCAATAAACAAACACTTCAGTATGTTAAATAAGTTTTCGTTTTTTTGTATTCTTCTTTTAAGTTGCAATACCCATCCAAAAAAACTTGATTGTACAAAATTTAAAACAGGACGCTTTGTTCTTCGTCTAAAATCGAATAACAAAATATTCGCCTTCACGTTGTTAAGACATAATTCCGTACAAACAGAAATTAATGAACTCACAGGTGATACAACAAAATATAAAATTATTTGGATCGACGATTGCAATTATGAACTTAAGTTTTTGAAAACAACTGAAAATTTGCCTGATAGTTCTTTAAGACTAAAAAAAAGCATGACTATCACAACATCAATCCTTGAGACGAAAGATAACTACTATCTTTTCCAGTCAAAAAGCGACAAAAGCAATTACACATTTGAAGATACCATTTGGACAAAGGACTAAAACGTCACACAACTTCGCTGCTTGCATAGACGAAATCCCAAAACCTTAATATTGTCAAAAAATAATTCAAAAATGATAATTGACTTACTAGAAAAATCAAAAGAAACAAAGAGCCTTATTGGCTAAAATCTCACGAATGGATATCAGCATTTTTATAGACAAAACAAATAAACCAGGTCAACAAGACCTAATAAAAGCTCTTGGAAAAACCTATAATTTATGGCAAGAGATCATTAATTTAGTCTACCTCAAATATCCAAATGCTGTAAGTGATTGGAACTTCCCGGGTCAGAAATATGGTTGGAGTTTTAAAATTAAAGACAAGAAAAGGGCAATCATATATTTACTACCAAGAGATAAAAGATTTATGGTCGCATTCAATTTCGGCCAAAAGGCATTTGAAAAAATAATGTACAGCAATATCTCCGAAGAAATAAAACATAGCCTGGAATCTGCAAAAGTTTATGCCGAAGGACGGGGAATCAGAATTGAAGTTAAAAATCAAAAGCCTCTCAAAGATATCAGTCAGCTAATTGATATTAAGTTGACATTTTAAAATACGAAAGCCCGGCACACAACATTACAATTTTAGAATGACCTCAAAAGATATTATAGATAAATAAAACAGAAATCCTTGAATTTGCCAAGGCATTTAGACAGGAGAAAATTGTACACAACATCAACCGCCGGTTCACATTGCCAACGGGGAAAGATCGTTAACTTTAAAGCACGTATGAACAATTCTATCAAAGAAAGTATCTGGAAACAATTTGGTGCAGCCATAGATATGCTTGAAAATGCCATTGTACTTTGTCTAATGGAGCATTGGGATACCGATAGAAAATTTTGGTACAATGCTTTTCATAGCCTGTTCTTCCTGGATTACTATTTAACGATGGAGCCGGCAACGTTTTCCCCTCCCCCACCATTCACCCTTTCAGAATTTGGGGATGAAATGCCAGCCAACGTATACAGTAAACAGGAATTATTACACTACCTGCAATTCAATCGTGACAAATGCCATACACTTATTGCTGGTGTAACGGAGGAAAAGCTTGGCGACCGGTGGATAAACGTTTCACGCACGATGAATTATCCGGTACTGGAAATACTACTTTATAACATGAGGCATGTTCAGCACCATGCAGCCCAATTGAATGTACACCTGCGACAATTAACAGATGATGCACCGGGTTGGGTTTCACGGGCCAAAGTTGACTTGTAACCAAACAGCACATACTACCGGCAACGGGTAGCCAATATGCCGCTTTTAAATAACGTGAATAATGTTTTTGAAAAAACTGATTATACTCCTTCTTTGCGGATCATCCTGGTTAACAGTATCCGCTCAAAGTAAAAAGGACAGGCTGTCTGAGATTATGCAAACATATCATAGCTATAATATGTTTGATGGTGCAGTATTGGTTGCGGAAAATGGCAAGGTTATTTATAAAGCAGCATTTGGCCCGGCAAACAGGGAATGGAACATCCCCAACAGCATTGACACCAAATTTATGATTGGTTCAGTATCAAAACCAATAACAGCCATGCTGGTGTTAATCCAGGTACAAAAAGGACTCCTCCATTTAGATAAAACACTCGCTGACTATTTACCGGAATTTAAAACCAAACCTGCCGGCATGGTCACTATCAAAGAACTGTTAAACCACACTTCCGGCATACCCAACTATGATATCATAAAAGATTTTTTTCCGGCAATAAGCCGTCAAAACTTTACCCGGGAAAATTATATAAAGGTGTTCATTGACTCGGCGCTTGCATTTGAACCCGGTACCCGTTACGCTTATAGCAGTTGGGGGTATTTTACGTTGGGCTACTTAATGGAAAAGATAACCGGAAAATCCTATGCACAGTTAATGAAGGAAGATATTTTTGATAAACTTGGGATGAATCATTCCGGCTCTTATTACCATACACAAATTGTACCCGGCAGGGCTTCTGGTTATGATTACAGCTTTGGTGGATTTACCAGCGCCGATTTCCGTGACCAGTCGAATACGATGGGTACCGGAGATATTTATTCAACGGTGGAAGACCTTTTTAAGTTTCACCTCGCCATCACGAACCATACCTTAATTAGTAAAGCCTTAACTGGTGAAATGCTTACCCGGGGAATGCGGCCGGCCCAATATGGTTATGGCTGGTTTAACAAGTATTTTAAATATACGCCTGTTGATAGTGTGGCCGCTAATTTTCATTTGGGAATGACGGAAGGATTTATCTCCTTCCTGCTCCGCATTCCCGGTACCAATAGTTTTGCTGTTATTCTTTGCAATAGTTCGCCAACGGATTTTTTTGGGATAACGGGCAACCTGGTTAAAGTTCTTTACAATAAAAAAGTTGTCATCAAACAGCCGGTTCATAAAAAAATGGAAACATTGATATCGAAATCAGGTGCTTCCAAAGCTGTTGTTGAATACCGGAAAATGAAAGCCGATTCATCACATTATTATATCGATTGGATTTCAATGAACTTTCTTGCCGAACAATTACTAAGCCTGAATAGATTGAATGAAGCCCAAATAATTGGCGACCACAATGCGGCAGAATTTCCGGACAAAGATCTAGTGATGGTAACAATGGGTAATATTTACTTAAAAATGAATCGTACAGCCGATGCTATTACTTATTACAAAAAAGCATTGGCAATATACCCCGGATACGAGGAAGCAAGAAACAGGTTAAAGGAATTGACCGTAAAACCAGACTGAACGTTTGGCTGAACCCAGTATGTTGCCACGCTTTTACTTGTTGTCTTCCACATCAAACATGCAAAACAATAGGGCGAAAGTATCTGCAGCCATCAACCTCAGCATTTTGCTTTTGTCCGGTAACGCAACCTGAAAACCTGCTTCCCGTTATCCGGTTCAAGATATTTTTCGGTAGCATTCCAGGTGATCGTATAATTCCCTTTTAATTTGTCGGCGCCATCATAAATGGTCCGGAATGGGACAAAACTCTCTGGTAGCCGAAAAAACTGTTTATAAACTTGCACCCCCATTTTTATTATTTTACCTTACCACATATTCTCTGTAAAAATAAATTCCTTCATAACCAAAACCAATAAAATGAAACATACAACCCGGCTATCTGCAACAGGGCTACTGTTTATAATGCTGGTGGTTTTTACCAGCGGGAAAGAACGGCACCAACTTGATGCAACCTTTTTTGATGGCAACTGGACTTACCGCAGTTTGCACAACGCTCCAATGGAAACCCCATTTGCCAACCTTGAGTTTGCCACGGCCGTTATGCGATTTAAAAAACATTCCGGGGACTCCATTTTTGGTATATTGGATATGGGGCCGGGATATGCGTTGAACCTGAGAGGAAAAATTACCACCTGTAATGGGTCAGCCACATTCTACATTGAAGGAAGCGGTGTGCCCAATAGCAATACTGCTAACTGGGAATATGACTACCAGGGATACATCGTTCCAAAATGGCCAAACGGAATACAGCAGGCAGATGCCTGTGCCGGCTCTGTAATCAGGAGTAAACCGCATGGAAACGCCAAAGCAGGACAGACTGCTTCGTTCTATATGGTAAGGCAATAACAATTCAAATCTGCCTCACCATATTATTCATGGTAAATTCCACAATGTATTTACCGTTTAAAATGATTTTGAATTCAGCCGGCGAGTGCAACAAGGTTAAAAAATTTGCAGTTGACAAAAACGAAGAAAATTTTGACAGGCTTGAAATTGAGTTAGCAAAAATGACTTCGTAAATCAATTGTGAGAAAGTATGCCGGCGGCAGGCAGGTAGCAATTTTATCGGGAACGCTAAAAGTTTTAAAACAAAATATATGAAACAAACCAGGAGAAATTGGCTGACAAAAGCCGGGTTGGCTTTTGCTGGTATCGGACTTGCTACATTTAAAACATTTGCATCGCCCGCCCGGGATGCGCTACATAAATTTGAAGAGGACTTACCTATACAATTAACCAATTAAGCGAATAATATGAAATTAGGAGCATTTTCAGTTAGCCTTAATGTCAAAGACATTAACGCTTCAAAACAATTTTACGAAAACCTTGGATTTAAAGTTTTTGCGGGAGGCATGGAAAAGAATTATCTCATAATGAAAAATGAGAACGCACTCATCGGGCTGTTCCAGGGAATGTTTCAGGGTAATATTTTAACTTTCAATCCGGGTTGGGACGAAAACGCCGGCAACATTGAAAAGTTTGATGATGTCAGAGAAATTCAGCGGCAACTGAAGGCTAAAGGAATTAAATTAACGACCGAAGCGGATGAGAAAACTTCCGGTCCTGCGGGCATTATGACAACCGACCCCGACGGAAATGTTATCCTGATTGACCAGCATCGTTAAGTAGTTTTCAAACCGGGCAATGAATATTTTAAATTAAATAAGAGACCTGCGCTTGCAGGCACATCCACTCTTTCCGATGGCAGCGCTTGTACCGTATTTTCCTGGTTATTTTATTTCACAGGCAAGGCTGCCTCTTTTGGATGTTTTTGAGAGAGTGGTAACGGTGGGGCACAGGACGGGAGTCCTGCGGCTGACGGCGCCATACGGCAAAAGATTACACTGATTGTCACAACCAGTTGTGAAATTCATGCTTCAATCATCATAAGGCTCATCAACTGATCAATCATCACCCGGTATCCATGGGGAGATGAGGGCTTTTCAACAATCAGCATTGCGCCTGCGCCATAGCATTCCTGTATCAATTTTTTATCTGCATAGGTAGTATAAATGGCGATAGGAATACGGGAATAACGGCCATTCGATTTCAATGACCGGAGTGTTTCGCTGCCGCTCATTTTAGGCATGTTTTGGTCCAATACGATCAAATCCGGTAAATTATTTTCATCCGGCATGCCATTCAAAAAATCAATCATCTCCTTTCCATTTTCAGTAGCATGTAATAATATGATATCTTTCCGCTCCAGTACAAAACCGGAAAACAGGTACCTGTCATCTTCGTCATCTTCAGCAAGCATGATTTTTTTTATACTCATTGACCGCTTTATTTATTAAGCATTTTGTGAAACCGGCAGTATGATGTTAAACTCCGCCCCTATTCCATCTCTTCCTGTCGCCGTTATAATCCCCTTGTGTTTTTCGATAATCTTTTTTGATATCGCCAATCCTATTCCGGTACCTTCAAATTTATCTTTGGTATGTAGCCGCCGGAACAAGGTAAAAATACTGCCAGCATATTTTTCATCAAAACCGATCCCATTATCCGTAAAACTGATTGAACAAAACGGTCCGTCTTTTTCCGGAGGGCTATCAAATGAAGGACCGGATAAAAATTTTGAACTAATAACAATTGAAGGCACCCTGCCCGGTTTCACAAACTTTAACGCATTGCTGATGATATTCTGAAATACCTGCCGGATTTGTCCGGGATTGACGGTTATTGAAGGAAGGGTTTCCACTTTTATTTGCGCCCCTTTTTCAGCAATCACCAATTCACAATCTTCCAGTAATTCCCTGGTCAGTAAATTCAGGTCGGTTAATTCAAACCGATTGTCCTGCGCTGAAAGCCGGGAATAATCGAGGATATCAATGATGAGCGCTTTCATCCTCCGCGAAGAAGAAATAATTTTTTGAAAGTATGAAGCCGCTTCCTCAGAGAGTTCACCTGAAAACCGTTCGCTGATGAGGTTGGAAAATATTAAAATTTTTCGAAGCGGCTCCTGCAGATCATGGGAGGCAACCGAAGCAAATTGCTGGAGATCATGGTTGCTTAACTCCAACGCGTTGTTCAATTGACTCAATTGCTCATTGTTTGCTTTTAGCAAAAGCTGGGTTTCTTTTTGAACAGTAAGGTCAGTAAGAATAATACTTAAAGCATATCCTTCATCTAATTCGAGTGTAGTAAGGGATAACTGAACCGGTATAGTGCCGCCTGTTCCAACAATGCTTATTTCTCCTTTAATATCCTTTTCCCAACCCGCTTTAGCCAAGGCTTCGTAACTGGTGTTGTCGCCGGGAATAACAAATGCAGTAAAGGCTGTACCGGTTACTTTGGTTAATGGCAGTCCGATCATTTTTGCAAACTGCGAATTGCTATACACAATAATACCTGCTTCATTCAGTGTTACCGCACCCTCCGTCATTTTTTCAATAAAAATCCTATACGTTTGATCGGCAGTTTTCAGTGTGTATAATTCATGGCCATTGATACCCTTCACCACAAAGGCATCTACCTGCCCTGTGCGGATGGCATCAATTGTATCATTCGCTTCTTCCAGCTGCAAACGCAATGCGTCTACATCCTGCACCAACTGATGATAAGATTTCTTATTGGGTTCCATTTTTTAATTGTGTAATTCCAAGGCCACGGAGCACCTTAATATTATCCGACATATCCCCAATCAATCTTCTTTCGGGAGCAGGCCCTTTTTTTATCAGCAATGGAAGGGCTATAATCTGTTCACTTTCCGCCAGGGCCGCATTTTGATACACATCTATAATTTCAAGTGAATAACGCTCTTTAAAATGGGTTTCACAGATCTGTTTGATATTACTGATTGCCCTGACAGAGTTGGAAGAAGCGCCTGTAACAAATAACCGGAGCACATAATAATCGTCCTCACCGCTTCCTTTTTTCCCCGAATCCTTCCTGATTGCCTTTTGATTATTCATGTGGTCATTTTTACGGGACGAATATTTAATCCTACCAATACTTTTTCGTCGTTTGACAGATCGCCGATGATTTTGCGGATTGGTTCCGGAACTTTTTTTACCAGGGTTGGTATTGCAAAAATCTGGTCCCCTTCCGCTAACTGTGGTTGCTTTATCAGGTCGATCACTTCAATAACATATTTCCCTTTCAGGTTCTCTTCACAAAGCCGCTTTAAATTTGCAAGGGCGTTTTTTGATTTGGCAGTATTTCCTGCGATATACAGCCTCAATTCCCATTTTTCCTCTGTCATTGTAGCTTTCATAGATGTTACGCTATTTAATTTTACCGGTTTTATTGGATATGGAACTATGCCGGTTTAGTAATAACTGGGCCTGGTTTTTACCCATCACCTCATTCTTTAATTCCTCTTCAATAAAGCTTTTATTCAGTTCATCCTGCAATGATTCAAACTCCTCCTTCAACCCGGCGATTTTCGCCTCCAATACCATTCCCTTCCTGTGAATCTCCCGATCCTTCCTGCTCAATGCATCATTTCTTAATGCAACCCCCGCTTTTTCCATTAATTCATGCGATTCTCTTGCAGAACCAATTAATACTCCTTCCGCACCCAAAAATACATCCACCAGTTCCAGCCCGCTGTCTCTTATAATAAATTCCCTTACCTGGTTCGAATGCCGCATCCCTCTTGATTTCATAATGTATAGCCCCCGGTTTCGTTCGCCGTTTGTTTCAATATCCCTTACCATCAGCCAGGCATCCACCAACGAGGAAACACCCTCATCTGTTTGTTCTGTGATGATGTTGTTTAAAGTAAGTGCGGTAATCATCACTGTTATTTGTTCCTCCTGCAAAAAATCGATCAGCCGGATCAGCATCGATTTTACTTCGCCTACAGAACCGATTGTAACGAAATTGGTAATGGGATCTAATACCACCACTTTGGGTTTGAATTTCTTTACAATTTTATGAATCGCTACCAGGTGCATTTCGAGCCCGTTAAGCGTAGGCCTGGATGCCTGGAATTGTAATAGCCCGCTGTCTACATGCTCCTGCAGGTTGATGCCAATTGACCGCATATTTCTCATGATCTGCTGCGGCGATTCTTCGAAGGCAAAATAAATACAGCGTTCCTTTCTGTTGCAGGTTTCATTGGCAAAATACCCGGCAATACTGGTTTTGCCGGTGCCTGCCGTACCCGATACCAGGATGCTGCTGCCCCTGAAAAAACCTTTACCACCCAGCATACTATCTAAGGAAGGAATGCCGGAGGATATTCTTGCGGAAGACACATTATTTCCAAGTTTTAACGAGGTAACCGGTAATACGGATATGCCCTCTTCATCAATCAAAAACGGGTATTCATTGGTGCCATGAATGGATCCCCTATATTTTACAATACGCAGCAGCCTGGTAGCAATTTTATTGGTTACCCTGTTGTCTAATAATATTACACAATCAGAAACATATTCTTCCAAACCATGCCTGGTTAAAAAACCATCCCCTTTCTCACCGGTGATGATTGCCGTAACCCCTTTCCCTTTTAACCATTCAAAAAGCCGCCGCAATTCTGCACGAATAATCGTTTGATTTCCCAATGCGGAGAAGAGATTTTCAATGGTATCCAACACTACCCTTTTTGCGCCGATACTGTCAATGGCGTACCCGAGCCTGATAAATAAACCATCCAGGTCGTACTCCCCGGTTTCCTCAATTTCACTCCGGTCAATGCGTACATGATCAATCTTTATTTTTTTATCTTTTTGTAGTTTGGCCAGGTCAAAACCCAAAGAAGTAACATTCATGGTTAATTCTTCGGCTTTCTCCTCAAATGCCATAAAAACACCGGGTTCGTTAAATTCCATTGCGCCCCTAACAATGAATTCTATGGAAAGCAAGGTCTTGCCACATCCCGCCCCGCCACAAATAAGGGTTGGCCTTCCGGAAGGAATACCGCCACCAGTAATTTCATCCAGGCCGGTTATACCAGTGGGTGTTTTAAGTAAATCTTTTCTTGCACTTACTTTCTGTTTTTTATTAATTGCAGTATTCATATTTTTCAAACCCAATTTTAATTGTATTCATTCCGGCCCCTTTATTAATATTCCCCAATAAACGGATTGTTACCTGGCTAACTTTTTATATTTTATTATACTCCTCATTTTGGTGCAACGAAAACCCGGCAGTGCGGGTAGTAAGTGTTGCTAAAATACCCCGGTTCCATCTGCACCCGACAGGTAAGATGGCAGCCTGGCATTCATTGGACTTTCCATTTAAAACGGGTGCAATCCAAATCCGATGGCTACCGGATGTCGCATAGGGTTGCCAACCTTTTTTATAAAACACAGCTATTTGTAACACTCTTCACTAAGGTTGGCAACCCTTCCGCACTTCTTTAAACGACCATTAGAAATACACCCATTAAAACTGGTATAAAAATTCAGTATTCTCCTGTGATGGTGCAATCGTTTCGTTAATTGCATTATAGATCACTTGTTTAAGTTTCGAAAATTGGGTGGGCTTGTGAATGTATCGTTGCGCTCCATTCCTACGAATCAGTTGCAGCATTCCGGCTTCAACAGAGCCGGAGAAAATGATAATAGAAAGTTTATTTAATTTTTCGTTTTCATTTATTTGGGTAAGGCACTCCAAACCATTTTTGGACGGCATATCAATATCCAGGAAAAGTAAAGTGGGAACTTCCCCGGTTTTATTCGACAGCAGTTCCATCAATTCTTCTCCATCCTCCACTATTTCAAGATTTGTATTGAATGGTAACTCGGCTACCGCCTTTTTGAACAACAGGCGATCCTCCCGGTCATCATCTGCCAGGAGTAATTGTATTTTCTGGGCGTTCATTTTGTAAAACAATTTATTTAATGACGGATGTTCACGCTGTACCGGTAAAGGTTCCCCAATAGTTACAGTAGTTGACTCATTGAGGTCCGGTACTTCTTTGGCCCGCTGGTCCGGGATAACTCTCCATTGCGGATTTAGGTAGTTGTCATTTTTATGAAGTGTTTCGGCTTTTTTTTGATAATCCTGCCACTCATTCAGCAATTTCTCAAAGGATATCTGAAGTTCTTTATTGATGGTTACCTGGTTAATGGTAATACATCTCAGCTCATTTTCACTTTGTTCCAGTTCCATTTCCAACTGGTATATGCGCCGGTCTTTCTCCTCATTTTTTAATGTTAATATGGCCAAAGATCCAGGCATTTCGCTTTCCGGTTTTGTGGTTGATGAACGATCATGAAAAAACGAACCAAATTTGAGTACCTATCTAAAACAACCCCTTTAGCAACTGTACCCGTTTTTAAGTTCAAACCTTACATAAAATGACTTCTGATAGACTGATAATAATTTACTACCGGAATGCGATCAATTTATTCGCCTGTCTATTTATTATTTTGAATGAAAAAGTATTGCTGCGGAATAATTAATAATCAATGCCCTTGTGAATGCTTAAATTTCCACGTCGGGTATTGAGCGGGCAAATCTTACTATCAACATATTATTTGCCACTTATTAAAAGTCTATAAAGGTGCACTACTTTTAAGCAGGAAGTGTTACATAATTAATTATATAAGTTACATAATTCACGCATTGCAAATTGAGGGTGCTTTATTGAAGTTTTAAAAACCGACCGGAAATTTTCTTATATAATACTGTAAATAAGTTACATGATTCACGTATTATGCTTAATCAATACCTTAATCATTTATCTTTAGCTATATGAACATACAGGTGTATAATATTTTTTATACGGATGATGATGAAGATGACCAGGATTTCTTCAAAATCGCAGTTCATGCAGTTTCACCCACTTCAAAAATCGTAACATTGGGGGATGGGGATGAATTAATGATCCTTTTAAAAAATCCACCCCCTGTTCCACACATCATATTTTTAGACCTGAACATGCCTGGGAAAAACGGATACGACGTTTTAAAAGAAATCAGATTATCAGAAAGCACCAAACATTTTCCGGTTGTTGTTTTTTCTACTTCAGACGATGCCCTTTCCATTAATGCTACCAGGCAACTGGGCGCAAACATGTATATTACCAAGCCATCATCTATTGGTTTACTTCAAACGGTCATTAAACATACGCTGTCCATTAACTGGGAAACATTCGATTCCGGTGGCGAAAATTTCGTTTATAGAATGAACTAAAAATTATATAAATGAATGATTTAACAATAAGCGATCCCGGCCTGGTTGACACTGCCTTGTTTTTGCAAACCATTAAAAAAGCTACTGCGCAACTTCATCAGTTACTTGAATCAAATTCATTACTATCCACTCTCGTAAGCCCACGGGTAACCATACGTGAATATTATTGCTACCTGGTTTTAATGCAGGAAATAATGACGGTATATGAAAGGGATCTCCTTACGCTGGTGGCAATAAAACAAACAAAAGCAACTCAACTTATTGCAAACGATTTGCTGAACATCGGATATGCGCTACCACAAAGTGATGCACTAAATAAATATAGTATCCCTGCCGAAAAAATAAGAACATCTTTTGCCTGGGGGTATGCGTATGTAATGGAAGGATCTAAATTAGGAGGCAAAGTAATATTTAAACACATACAGCGCAATTTAGGTTTTACCGAAATTTTTGGGGCAACATTTTTAGCAGATGGCGGTGCTAATACAATGGGGCTTTGGAAAGAATTTCTTACCAAATTTTCAGGTTATGTTACTGAAAATAATAACCAGGAGGAAGCCATACAGGGTGCTGAATATGCCTTTCAATCCATCTATCAATATTTTGAATTAAATCCGTTTATTGTATGAAATTTACAGACATAGTTAACCGGGATGTGGTAAATCTTGTCAATTGCGAACATGAACCCATCCATATACCGGGCAGCATTCAGCCACACGGGTTTTTGATAGGATTAAAGGTTGAAGATTTGATTATTGACTATTGCAGTGGAAATTGTCATGAGTACATAGGTTTACGATATGAACAATTATTAGGCAAAAGTTTTGACTGGGTGTTTGGAGATGCCGCAACAAACAATTTAATAACATATATTGCTTCTCTTATTGACATATCCACAGCACCCCTTCAAATTATGCTGTCAGAAAAACTATTTACCTGTACCATTCAAAAAAACACGGGTGTATTTCTATTGGAATTTGAACCCGTATCAGAAAAAAAACTGGCCATTACGGACATTTACCTGCAAACAAAACAATTTACCGCTTACATGCAAAGTGCAAGTACGCTTCAAATGCTTTGCCAGGCTGTAGCAGATGAAACAAGGGCTATTACCGGTTACGACCGTGTGATGATTTACAGGTTTGATGAGGACTATAATGGAGAGGTGTTTGCTGAAAGCAAGGCAGTACATATAGAACCTTTTTTAGGATTACATTATCCCCAAACTGATATCCCGGTGCAGGCAAGGGATTTGTATATAAAAAATTTACTAAGGCTTATTGTGGATGTTAACTATATACCGGTTCCCATTTATACTATTGACGACGGTGTAAATAAAAATATAGATTTAAGTTATTCAACATTGCGCAGTGTATCACCCATACATATTCAATACCTGCAAAACATGGGCGTAGCAGCTACCTTATCTATTTCCCTGATTCATGAAAATAAACTGTGGGGGTTGATCGCATGTCATCATTATTCCGATAAATATATAACCAGCGACACCCGTATCGCCGCCCAGTTACAAGGGCATTTTTTAACTTCCCAAATTAGTGTACGGCAATTGGCAGAAGAATATGAAGTAGCTAAAAAAGTGAATAAGTCGTTGGCAGACCTGCTGGCACAGGTATTTTCGGCGGATAGTATTAAGCTGATTCAATTAATTAAACAACAGGAGTTAATAACCCTCACGAACGCCGCAGGAATTATAATAATGGTAGATGACAAGATTTATAGCCAGGGTATTGTACCGCCGGAAGAAGCTATAAAGAAACTCGGAAACTGGTTATTTGATCATCATCAGCAAACTGGTTTTAACACCGCTAATCTTTCTGTTGCTTACCCGGATGCAGATAAATGGTGTAATGCGGCCGCAGGCATCATATATCATTCTTTGGCCAGCAGTCCGGGTAATTGTATCATTTGGTTCAGGCCCGAAGCGTTGCAGGAAGTACATTGGGGAGGAAATCCGCAGAATGCTATTATAAAGGATGAAAAAGGGTTGTCGCCCCGAAAATCATTTGAACTATGGAAGGAAATAAAAAAGTGTGAAAGCCATGCATGGCTAAAACCGGAGTTGAATGCCGCGGTTAATTTTGCTAATGCACTGCAAAAACACGTACACATGATATTTTTAACCAATGAAGAATTAATTCAACGGAAATTGAGCGAAAAATTAAAAGATGCCAATGCCGAACTGGAAAACCTGAACTGGATAGCATCGCATGACCTGAAAGAACCACTAAGAAAGATCCAGGTGTTTGCATCTTTGGTTTTGCAGGACGAAGGAGTTTCTGATAGTATTAGTACTTCAGTAAAAAAAATGAATGAATCAGCTAAAAGGATGCAAACATTAATTGGCGATATTTTAGCATACTCACGGTTAGCTCATACAGAGGATGGGTTTGAGATGGTAAGTTTAAATGACTTATCAAAAACCATCCTGACCGATCTAAATTTTGAAATTAAAGAAAAAAATGCGTTGATAGAATATGGTAATTTGCCGGTTGTAAAAGGAATACCGTTTTTAATTCAGCAATTACTCATAAACCTTTTACGGAATTCATTAAAATTTTCGAAAGCAGATACCATTCCACATATCACCATCACTTTCGGTGAAATAGCCGCCTCACCCATAAAGCCGGTATCTGCTGATCAATTTTATAAAATTGATATAAGCGATAATGGTATTGGAATTGAACCCCAATACCAGGATACTATTTTTAAAGTATTTACCCGGTTACACAAACAAAGTGAATATAACGGATCTGGTGTAGGGCTGGCATTGTGCAGGAAAATAATGAAAAGCCACAATGGCCATATTACAGTCGAAAGTACGCATGGCAATGGTGCTACCTTTTCTTTATATTTCCCGGTATAGAATTATTGACGGCCCCGGTGTTTATTGCAGCGAAGATTGTTAATTATCGGGTACAGCACGGTAGTTTTAAACAACCAGGATTAGTAACAATGCGACACAGTGCTGCTGGTTGACCCCGCTATTTTCGTACAGGCGCCGTTCAACGACTCGTCCGCTATCTATCTGTTTCATGCAGCTTCACCATTGATTGTATATCATAGTTTGAGCGATGGCATTTAAACGGTTAATATTTTTTCTTTCATCAGGTTCCCCCGTTCTATTGAGCGCTTTAAAATTTGCACTTTATTTCCATTCTTTTTTTGCCAATACCCAACCTGCTGCTCTTGGCATGATTATTAAGCTGTGTAATGTATTATTTCAGGCATTAAAATTTTAATTATGAAACGGTTACTTCTTCTTTTGACAATCTTCACCATGTCACTGACTTCAATTGCACAAGGCAACGGTAAAGCGAAAGGGAAATATAAAAATAAACAACCAAATACTGTTGTTACAGGTAACGCAAACGGTCATGCTTCACAAAAGGGATATTCCAAAAACCAACCTAAGAAAGTACAGGCGGCCCTGTTAAGGGATTACCCCGGGGCAACGAATGTTTCATGGGGCAAATATAAAGGTGATTATACGGCCACTTTTACGAACGGAATATGGAGATCTACGGCTGTGTATCATGCCAATGGGGATCGTCGGGATACAAGAACCGTGTTAACAAGAGACCAGTTACCCGGCAGTATCTGGGACCGGATTTTTAAAAGAGATAATATTTCTCCAAGGGAATATATACAAATAGAAAGACCTTCAACAGCAGAGAAAATTTTCAGAATATTATCGGCTGCAAATAACAGGGCTTATTATTATGATCAAAATGGAAATAAGATTACATACAGTTACTAATTCTACTTTGACAAGTCAAAAAAACATTTTGTTAGGTCAGGGTAAATTTCTGAAATTGCGGTCATGTAAATATCACCTATAAATATAGACCATGAGCGAATCCCATCGTTACCAGCCGAATCACCCCGGCTTAAAAAA
>JANPIJ010000163.1:0-16684 GCA_031424955.1 Ferruginibacter sp.
ACCGCCATAGCAGAGGGGTTGGCTATGCGTATCATGAATGGAGATGTGCCGGATAATTTAAAATCTAAAATTATTTATGCGCTTGATATGGGGCAATTGATAGCCGGGGCAAAGTATAAAGGAGAGTTTGAAGAGAGATTGAAATCTGTAGTAAAAGAAGTGAGCACCAGCGATGGAGAAATCATATTGTTTATTGATGAAATCCATACCCTCGTAGGAGCCGGCGGCGGTGATGGAGCAATGGATGCAGCTAATATACTAAAACCTGCTTTAGCCAGGGGAGAGTTAAGGGCAATTGGTGCAACTACATTAAGCGAATACCAGAAATTTTTTGAAAAGGATAAGG
Organism: Ferruginibacter sp.; assembly: GCA_031424955.1. Lineage (GTDB taxonomy): Bacteria > Bacteroidota > Bacteroidia > Chitinophagales > Chitinophagaceae > Ferruginibacter. The sequence continues at coordinate 347 of JANPIJ010000163.1, forward strand.
CGCTCGAACGACGTTTTCAAAAAGTAATGATTGATGAACCCAGTGTGGAAGATGCCGTTTCCATCCTGCGTGGATTGAAGGACCGGTATGAAACGTATCACCATGTGCGGATCAAAGATGAGGCAATAATTGCTGCCGTTGAATTATCGCATCGTTATATTACAGACCGGTTTTTACCCGACAAGGCCATTGACCTGATTGATGAAAGCGCAGCGAAACTTCGCCTGGAGATGAATAGTATGCCGGAAGAACTGGATAAACTGGAACGGCAAATTCGCCAGTTGGAAATTGAAAGGGAGGCTATCAAAAGAGAGAATGATGAAGCAAAGCTGAAAGAACTAAATACAGAGATTTCCAATCTTTCTGTACAAAGAGATACGTTTAAGGCTAAATGGCAGCAGGAAAAGGAAGTAGTGGAAAAAATACAAAATGCCAAAGCGGAAATAGAAAATTTAAAAGCCGCTGCTGAAAAGGCAGAAAGGGAAGGTGATTATGGACGGGTAGCCGAAATCAGGTATGGTAAAGTGCAGGAGCAGGAGAAAATAATAGAAGAGCAAACCCAGTTATTGGATGATATTAGCGAAAAGCGGTTACTGAAAGAAGAAGTAGATGCGGAGGATATAGCTGCAAACGTAGCCAAAGCCACTGGGATACCTGTGATGAAAATGCTGCAAAGCGAAAGGGAAAAATTATTACACCTGGAAGAAGAACTGCACAAAAGGGTAGTGGGCCAGGATGAGGCAATTGAAGCGGTCAGTGATGCAATCCGCAGAAGCAGGGCCGGGTTGCAGGATCCTAAGAAGCCAATTGGTTCTTTTATCTTTCTAGGAACCACCGGGGTAGGTAAAACAGAACTTGCCAAAGCTTTGGCTGAGTATTTGTTTGATGATGATGCTATGATGACCCGGATAGACATGAGTGAGTACCAGGAAAAGCACTCAGTGAGTCGGTTAGTTGGTGCGCCTCCCGGATATGTAGGATATGATGAGGGCGGCCAGTTAACCGAAGCAGTACGGCGTAAACCATACAGCGTAGTACTGTTAGACGAGATTGAAAAGGCTCACCCGGATGTATTTAATGTATTGTTGCAAGTGCTGGATGATGGCAGATTGACAGACAATAAGGGAAGGGTAGTGAATTTCAAGAATACAATCGTCATTATGACCAGTAATATGGGTAGCCATATCATACAGGAAAACTTTGAAAAGGTAACTGAAAAGAACAAGGAGGAAGTGGTAGAAGCAACCAAGGCTGAAGTAATGGTACTGTTGCGTCAAACAATACGACCTGAATTCTTAAACAGGATTGATGAAGTGATTATGTTTCAGCCATTGATGAAGAGTGAAATCAAGGGGATTATTGATATCCAGTTGCATGGATTAAAGCAATTGGTTGCGCAAACTGGTATCCAGTTGCAATTCAGCGAATATGTGTTGGAATTTCTGTCTGAGAATGGTTACGACCCACAATTGGGGGCCAGGCCATTAAAAAGGCTGATTCAGAAGGAGATCATTAACCAGTTAAGTAAAAGGATACTTGCGGGTGATATTGATAAAACGATTCCGGTTTTGGTAGATGTTTTCGACGGAAACGTGGTCTTTAGAAATGAAACTGCCACAGAGAAAAAAATGGGAAAAATCGCGGGATAATCGTTAATGGTTCATTAAATAACATTCTGAACCAAAATTAAGGTCTTGATTATCAATCATATGACTAATTTGTTAAACAAAAACATTATATGATAGGTAGGAAAAACGGCAGAAATTAGTACCTTCAACGCCTTTATAACCTTTTTTTAGTTAAGTGTTGATATTAAATATTTTCAACCTTGTCGGCTCAAAAGGGTTAAACAAATAGAGATTTGGCAAAAATGCCAAATTAAGGCATACACATTAAAAAACAATTATTTATGGCATTTAAGAAAGAGGTTGTTGAGATTATTGAACCAAGAGACGTATTTGTTGGTAACATCGATGCACCGGTTACATTGGAAGAATTTGGTGAATACGAAAGCGAAGCTTGCGCTAAGGCAAACGAAGTGGTGAAGCAAATTTTGGAAGAATTTGAGGGAAAGGTTAGATTTAATTTTCGTCATTTTCCCATGACTAATATTCACCAGCGCAGTTTAAAGGCAGGTGAGGCAGCAGTAGCTACCGCACAGGATGGCAAATTTTGGGAAATGCATAATATTTTATTTGCCAACAGGCGTAACCTGGGTACCACCAGTTTAAAATTGCACAGCAGGGAAGCAGGCGTTCAAAACAAACGTTTTTTGGATGAACTGGTAAATGCAACCTATGGCTGGCAGGTGCAGGGAGATATGAGAGAAGGCATTAACAGGGGCGTAAAAGATGTTCCTACCTTTTTTGTAAACGGCGAGCGTTTCACTGGTAAGGTAACGTATGATGAGTTAAGCAAGGCGGTTGAGTCTGCTTTGAAAAAAGTAAAGAAGAAAGCACCAGCAAAACAAAGAGCATAAAAAAAAGCCCCGGTATTTACCGGGGCTTTTTTTTATACTCTTAATGAATCAATTGCAATTATTGTAATTTTTTTGTTCCCAAAACCAGGTGCTCAAGGTTTTGTTCTTTAAAATAGGTTTTACAAATTTTACCGGCTTTTTCAAGCAGATCCTGCAAATTTGTTTGCTTTTTTCCAAGCAGCTGGTATGTTTTTTTCATTGCTTCCTGTTCTGTTAAAGAGGCCGTTTGCTGCAATGCTTCTTTAACAGCAACAACATGCAGTCCATCATCCTTGATGATTCCCAATTCGGAAATCATCCAACTCAATGCAAAAAAGTAATTTTGCTCCAGTAATAAAACATATTTAGCGGCACCCCGGGGAGGCAAACTGTTATACGGTGACGAAATGATTTCTTTGGTGCAATATTTTGCAAGGAATTTTGGTGCCGTGCTGCTTTTTTCTAATTGTATCGCTCCTCTTACTGCCTGCGGGTATATACTCAGCCAACGCAACCTGCGGCGCAGTTCATGTACATCGGATTCCATATTATCAAAGTGGTAGTTTGTGCCCTGTATCAATTCTACCAGCGAATAGATTGATTCACCATAATATTCATTCATTTGGTTTACTTCCTCTTCCTCTTCCATCCAATCCACTTCACTTAGTTTTTTTTGTATTTTCCTAATTCGGTTGTTATCCGGTAAAAGCCAGTCATTTTCTGTTAGTGCTTCGTTTAAGCTTTGGATTTTTTCCCTGCTTTGAGCCTGCAGGTACGTTATGACAGTTGCCGGTATTTTTTTATTGTTTACCAGGTCCTTCGCCGTCATATCATAATAATCAATGGCACCCAACGTGTCTTCCAATAGTTTAAAATGCTCCTTTATTTTTGTAAACTTTTTCTTATTATGGAAACCCGCATACATTTTCGACAATGCTTCCAGCATAAATAATGGTGTACGGGCATTATTCCGGTACAACCAAAGGGCCGGATTTTTTTGTTTGGCTGCAGTATTTAGTATTGGCTGAAGTTGATTAAAGAAATAATCAAATCTTGATAATCCTGGCTTCATGACGGTGAGTTTTGATTAGATGAATAATGAGTAATGAGTAATGAGTAAAGAGTAATGAAAAATGAATAATGAATGATGAGTAATGAATAATGAGTTTTGAAATTCGAAATGATTGATCGCTGATGACTAATTTGGTAATGACTCAGCCGTAGATAGCCCTCACCCGACACTTCAGGTCTGCTAACTAAACCACATAGATTCACCATTACACATATATTATTTTTGGAAAAAAGCAACCGTACCGCCCACCCATTCTTTATCTTTATTATACCGGGTACCAATCATTTTCCCTTTACTGAGCCTGGATAAATTATGAACTGCAATTGGTCTTTCCCAGCCTTTTTTCCAGAAATAGAATAAGCGAATTTCTGCTTTTGCAGGTTCGCCAGGCGTTTCAATAATATCTGCGTACTTTACCTTTCTTTGCAATATCCAGTTTTGCGGATCTTTTACGTTGGTAATATCTTCGGGTGTTACATCAATTACCACCCCCATTCCGGCAAAAGAAAAGAGGGGTTTCAGCACATAATTATTTAAGTCAGCAGGGATTTCTTTTATCTCATCCAGGTAAAAAGTGGCTGGAACGTATGGGTTGCGTATTAATGGCAATGTATATTTACTGATTCTGTAAAACCAGTTGGGATGCGGAACCCACTCCACTTCCCATGGATGAGTGATGTCGATGATATCTCCGAGCCCTTCCTGTTGATGAAGATCATCAAATATAAGCCGGTTATAAATTCTTTTGATCTCCGTTTTAACGCCATTTAATTCGTAGAATAATTTATTACCCTCCCCAATCAGTTTGGTGAGGCAAACTGTTTTAATACCCAATACATCTTCTGTACAATAAAAATCAATCCTGGTTTTTTGTTGTTCCGGGTATATTTCCAGCAGTATCACATTTTTGGGGTCCATGTCTCCTACCACAATGTCTTTTAATAATTGCAGGTAAGTTTCTTCGGTATAACCATTCAGGTAAGCACTATGGGTGTCTGGTACATTCGCATATTCCTTTGTAATTGCGGAGTGAAAAGCCTGGAAGGCAAAGATGGTTGGAAATCCCTGCATCTCTATTAACTGCGGCTCCAGTTCACCGTTTTCGTTTTCGCATACTCCGAAATCAAAAGCAATAAAATCTGAATAGGCTGCTTCATGCGATACAAGCATATCTTTTGGGATAGCTCTTTCCGTGAGTGCTTTAAAATTAGTTCTAACAATTACATCAATAATATCCTCACATGCATCCAGCATCTTTTTTGTGAAATCTTTTGGAACGAAAATGGGTGTTTCTGCATTTCTGAAATCGATCCCACCAGGATGCAAGCCATTGAGTTGGGCCAGGTAAGCCTGGTATTTCTCCACGGTGAAATGATCGTTGAACCGCCGGCGTAATTCTTTTTGCATAGGTGATGATATAATTTGCGTGAAGACTTTCAATGTGCAGGATAAAAATAAACATAATAATTATACTTTATCAGCATTGAGTCATGCATTTCACATTGTAATTCAACTGTAGTTAATAATAGTAGGTAGAAGTCAAACTTATGCCACAATTAAATCACTTTCACTATTATCGAAGTACTTCAGTTTCGCCTGTGTTATGATCTTTGGAATACACAAAAGCGGAAAGGTCAATATTGCTTGTGTTTTTTACAATGTAACTCATGATTCCCATTCTTATTACAAAAGTTCGCCTTTAGCACCTGCAGGTAAAACTTCAACAGGCTGCAGACTTTGTATTGCATTGCTAAGAAACCCGGGAAGTATATGAGAATAGGTGTACATAATTTTATCCGGATCATTCAAATGATCAATCATATTCTCCCATTTTGTTAATCCATAATTTTCAATGACTGTTTTCTTTTTTTCTTCTGTTTGAAGGTGCAGGCTCATACCCACTGCATCGGCCTCCGGGTGAAACTGGGTGCCAATCATATAGGCATTAAAACGGACAGCCATGATAGCTCTTTCCAGTAAGATATGCGGCCTCTCTTTTTCGATGGCTAAAACCACTGCACCTATTGAATGAAGCTGGTTATGATTGGGTTCTATTACCTGGAAATCCCTGCTGTCTACGGCGTAGAATGGATCTTTAATGTCTTTAAAAACATTCTCCTGTTTTCCGTCCTTTAATAAATGGATTGGAAAAACGCCGAATGCGGTACTTTTTCGTTTACAAAGATTGCCAACCTGGTAATGCCGGCATGCTAACTGAAAGGAATGGCAAATAAAAAACACGTATTTCTTTTGGATATGGGCCTCGTTGTTATTCCATTTTTCTACCTGGTGCAGCCAATGGAAATACACTTTTTCCCATTCGCTTCCGATGCTGTCCAAAGGGCTTCCGGGGCCACCGCTTGAAATAAAAATGTCGTAAGAAAGATCTGGTACTTCATTTTTTTGACGGACATCAAATTCGTCCCATTCAATATTTACATTGTTATATTCACCATATTGGTTTAAAATTTCACGGATACAACGCATACCCTGGTTGGCTACTCCGTCGTATAAATCTAAAATAGCAATACGCATGCTTTGCGTCTCTTTTGCACTCATGGCGCAAATTTAATATTTTTTTAGAGGATAGTCTATAACCAGCGTCAGTTAAGTAGCTAACAGTGTTTTTTTAAATATATTATTGGGTGAAATATCCTGCACCATTTTTATTTTTAACTTCCGCATTTTTTGAGCAGAAATCTATTTATTCAATGGCTAAAGAGGCATTATAACCCCGATAAAAAATTACCCTGGATATAATCTACCACATCGCTTAGGCTATTGGTGTCTTCATATACCTTCAATTGCCTGTCTGCACCGGTGCCATGTTCCAATATTTTGTGAACATAGTTAATTGCATGGCGGCTGCCCAAGTGTGGTACTACATCGTCTACAAAGTCGAGTAGCTCATATATCAGTACCCGGGTGTTTACTTCTGTTTCTTTTCCAAAATCAATCATACTGCCATCTATGCCATACCTGCTGGCACGCCACTTGTTTTCGTTTAATAATGCACGGGAGTACATCATGAAGTTTAAATTCTGGCTCTTTAATTTATACAGCTTGGCACAGATAGCCTGGAATAGGGCCGTGATGGCGATGGTTTCATGCACGGTTAGCGGTATATCGCAAATCCGAAACTCTACTGTGTTAAAGAATGGATGCACCCTCAGGTCCCACCAAATCTTTTTTGCATTGTCAATACAATTGGTTTTTACCAATAGTTTAATATAGTTTTCGTAGGCTTCTATGCTCTCAAAATAATCCGGTATCCCGGTACGGGGAAATTTATCAAACACCTTGGTTCGAAATGATTTGTATCCTGTAATCCTGCCTTCCCAAAAAGGAGAGTTGGTACTTAATGCATATACATGTGGTAAAAAATAACGGGCCGAGTTAGCGATATGTATGGCCATTTCCCTGTTTTCCATACCCACATGTACATGCAGCCCAAAAATAAGGTTGCTGCGGGCCGCTTCCTGTAATTCATTTACAATTTCACTGTAGCGTACATGATCGGTAATGAGCTGACTTTCCCAGTGGCTAAAAGGGTGAGTACCTGCCGCACCAATTTTAAGGCCGATGCTGTCAGCAATACCGCTAATCGTTTTGCGAAGCGTAGATACATCCATAAAAGCTTCATCTACATCCTGGCAAATATCCGTACCTACTTCTACTACTGCCTGGTGCATTTCTGCCTTTACCTTGTCTTTAATAATTTTCTGACCTTCCTGTACTATTTTCTGTTCATGGCTTTTTAATTCCCTTGTCTCGGGATCTATTACCATATACTCTTCCTCTACACCTACTGTAAAATTTTTGAATGAAATGTTAGCCATAGTTAATTAATAATGTGGTAATGGATAATTGGTGATTTTTATATTCTGTTAAACAATCCTCCTCTCAAAAAATAACATCAATAATAAAATTGATGCCTTATAATTTAAAAATATCATCCATTGGAATGTTCAGCCCTTTCAATACTGCTGAAGAAATATTTTCATTGGCTTCATAAATGACAGGTTTTGCATATTCCTCTTTGTCGTTTAAAAGATATACATGAATTTGTTGGTACTCAGTATCTAACAACTCAAATCTTAGCCAAAAATGGCAAGAATTTAAATTGTTATATAATTTAATTGAGGAATGATTACCATGTTTTTAATTTTCAGAGCAGTTAGGATTGCTTCCTTACCTATTTTAGTAAGGTAGTACTTGTAAGTTGCTCCAATTCTCTTTATTAATCCAATTACTCTTAACCTTTTCAATGTTCTTGAGATTTTGTAAGGCGAAAAATTGTTGAATCGTTTTTTTAAATCCTTACTTCTAAAGCCACTGATATTAAATTCTCCGCTTGTTAAATGAATCAGAATGCTTTGATCTGTTTTTTCAAAAAAATTAAATCCTTTGTAAGTTCTGTCGTTTACTACTTTCGAACTGGTAATTTTTTGTAGTTTTTGTTTTCCTACCGTATTGTCCTCAATGGCTGATATAAACTCAAGGTATCTTGAGTTAGCTGCTTTCATAATACCGGAAAGAATAGGAAGGCTGAAAATATTTTTCTTAACCGGAGCCTGATCTTGTGATGTAGTTCCATCACGATGTTCTACTGTTCTGTAGTGTTTAAAAAATGAAACATCGTTAACCGTTGTTTCGATCCGAAGGATTTTATTGAATTTATCATACATTTTTATTGATACTGGACCCATGGAATGCTTAATTCGGCTTCCCTCTAAGCGGATGTTATAGTTGTTTCCCATTTCGCCTTCGTAATTTCCATGTAGTTTTTGTGAAAAGAAAGTAGCGATATTGGCCGGTTTTACAGTGTGTATAGCAGTAGCAATTAAATCATCATAAAGTGGTTTTAGATCTGCGCTACTTTCAAACACTATATCAGTTGCGTATTCCTGTTGCATTATACTCCAATGGTAAGTTTCATCAAATTCTTTGTAAGCAGGAAAGTATAAGCCTTCCAACCAAGTTAGCTTTTTAAGCAGTTTGCCTGAATCGAAACCATCGGCTATTTTCTGCGCTTTATCGAAATTTTCAATATAGTCGAAAGCATTATCGACCATGGAGAACCCTATCTTTTTACGAGCTAGCTCATTAGCCAATACATTGTGCCCATTGAAATAAACCTGAAGTTGAAAAGGGCACCATGTAGGAACTCGCATATATCCGAACCCTATATCAGGATCATTAAAATAAAAATAATAATGCAAACATTTACCCTGATCGCTTTTTAAAAAGGTTTGATGGGATATCTTATCGTGCCATGGTCTATAGGTATGGCAAGATTCCATAGCTGACAAAATATAAATCAATCCTGTTTTCTTTCCATCAAAATACTTTTTAACTATATCTTCTTTTCTTGCTTTACTGCTTCTTATAAACTCTATTGCAAGCCCGTTAGTAGAAGCTAATTGTTCCGCTCTCATTCTTATTTTTTCACGAAACGGCTCCATAAATTTTGCATAGTCAAATACTTTTACCCCATTTTTTTTTAGAAACCGAGTCATGCCATCTGCATAACAAATAGTGGGAAGAGTTCCTTTCAAAACGACCCTATCAAAACAACTCAGGGAACCGGCAATTTTTTCATCATAGCGTTTCGTTAATAGCTCCATGGCCTATTTTTATAGAAAGTTACGAATTATACCTTTTTGGTTCTGGCTTGGCCAGGTTAGGGTACACTACCCAATATTCCAACACTCCGTTTTCTTCATATAAGTCAAACTTATATTTGGTTTCTGTTTTTGTATTGCCCGGGCTTAATATTTCTACTATCAGGTCGGGTGCACCGTCTACACTTCTATTATCTTTTAGCTTTTCTTCGTCACATACCACAATAATATCAGGTTGTACTACTGTTGTAATTTCATCATCCATTCTTTCTTTCTTTCTGAAAGACCTGCCTTTTAAAAGTACATCCACTGGTGCCAGAAAGCATTTACTTGGCTTTTCATTTAGAAAGTTTGAAAGCGTCGTTACTATATTGAGTAAAATTGCCTGGTGTGTAAAAGTAGGTGCCGGAGTCATCTGAAATATCTGACCCCTTATCAGTTCTATCCGTTCTTTGAAATTCCAGGTTAAATAATCAGCATAGGTAAAGCCAACAGGGCTTTCGGGCTCTTCTACTTTTATTTCACTAAGATCTTCGTTTTGTATGGTTAGATAATTTTTCAATGCCTGGATGCTCGTATTTGAATTGAAGACCACATTGATTTATAATTTAAAAATATCCTCCAGTGGAATACTCAGTCCTTTCAACACTTCAGAAGGAATGTTTTCATTGGCTTCATAAATAACAGGCTTGCCATATTCCTCTTTTTCATTTAACAGGTATACATAAATTTGTTTGTACTCAGGGTACACCACCCAATATTCCAGCACGCCGTTTTCCTCATACAGGTCAAACTTATATTTGGTTTCTGTTTTTGTATTGCCAGGACTTAATATTTCTACTACCAGTTCGGGTGCGCCATCTACACTCCGGTTATCCTGTAGTTTTTCTTCATCACACACTACAATGATATCCGGCTGAACTACGGTTGTAATTTCATCATCCCTTCGTTTTTTCTTTCTGAAAGGTTTGCCTTTTAATCTTACATCAATTGGTGATGTAAAAACTTTGCAGGGCTTGTTATTCAGAAAAATAAAAAAATTCCCCGAAATATTAATCTGCACCTTTTGATGACTTACCGTTGGAGCCGGGCTCATTTTAAATATCTTACCTCTTATCAGCTCTATCCTTTCTTTAAAATTCCAGGTTAAATAATCGGCATAGGTAAATCCAACCGGGCTTTCCGGCTCTTCTACCTTTATTTCACTAAGGTCTTCGTTTTGTATGGTTAAATAATTTTTCAATGCCGGGGATATTGTATTTGAATTGAAAACCGTACTGATTTATAATTTAAAAATATCCTCCAATGGAATACTCAACCCTTTTAATACAGCGGAAGAAATAGTATCAGGAGCTTCATAAATAACGGGCTTGCCATATTCCTCTTTTTCATTTAACAGGTATACATAAATTTGTTTGTACTCGGGGTATACTACCCAATATTCCAGTACACCGTTTTCCTCATACAAGTCAAACTTATATTTGGTTTCGGTTTTGGTGTTACCCGGACTTAATATTTCTACCACCAGTTCGGGTGCCCCATCCACACTTCTATTGTCTTTTAGTTTTTCTTCATCGCATACTACAATAATGTCGGGCTGTACCACTGTTGTAATTTCATGATCCTTTAGTTTTTTCTTTCTGAATGATTTGCCTTTCAATCTTACATCGATCGGTGCATGAAAATATTTACATGGCCTTCCATTGAGAAATATTGAAATCTTTGTTTCTATATTACCAGAAATTTTCTGGTGGGTAATAGTAGGTGCCGGGTTCATTTTATATATCTTACCTCTTATAAGCTCTATCCTTTCTTTAGAATTCCATGTTAAATAATCGGCATAGGTAAAGCCAACAGGGCTTTCGGGCTCTTCCGTTTTTATTTCACTGAGATCTTCGTTTTGTATGGTTAAATAATTTTTCAATGGATTTATTTCAGTTGAAATATTGCAAGGGCAACCTATATTAATTTGATATTGGAAAGATTAGTTGCCCGGAGATCCTTTACTTATTTAAAGTATCTCTTAATATAAATGTTGCTTACCGGCACTTCTTTTTACATACTCGCCCCAGGTAAGATTATCTTTTCCATCTTCATGTGCCAGTGCCATTTCAATAGCATAGTTAGCAGCGGTTTCCACCACCCATTCAAAATTTTCTTCCCCTACACTGGTTCTTTCTGCATCGGGAGCGGGGTTGCAAAAATCAATGGCATAAGGAACTCCGTCTCTAAAGGCTAATTCAACGGTATTAAAATCGTACCCTAAATAATGATTGATCTTTAAAACCAGGTCTGTCATCATTTTCAACTTTTCTTCCGACGGTTGAAAGTCTGCTACATACCTCAGGTGGTGGGGATTACGGGGCTCATAGCTCATGATGCGTACATACTTTCCGCCAATACAATAACACCGGTAATACTCATTAAAAATTATTTCTTCCTGCAACATCATAACCAGTTCGCCGGTTTCTCCATGTTTATCAAAAAAATCATCCATGTCACTTACTTTGTACACACTTTTCCACCCTCCACCGGCAAAAGGTTTCATGTAAGCAGGGAACCCAATGTAATTAAATATACCCTCCCAGTCCAGTGGATAGGATAAGTTGCTGAAAGAGTCATCCGTAGTATCTGCAGGCATTTCCCTTGAAGGTAAAATAACTGTTTTAGGAACCGGTACATCTATTTTGGTAGATAAACAATTGTTGAAAAACTTTTCATCGGCACTCCACCAAAACGGATTATTAATAACAGCAGTGCCACATAAAGCAGCATTTTTTAAGAAAGCCCTGTAAAACGGAACATCCTGTGAAATGCGATCAATAATTACGGCGTAACCACTGCTTTCCCCCTGTACTACTTTGTCAATTTTTACCGGCTCTGCCATTATTCCTTCTATGTTTTTGCTATTTACCCTTGCTACAAAGGCTTCGGGAAAACTTCTTTCTTTTCCATGTAGAATTCCGATTTTTTTCATAAAAAGCTTTTTATAATGAAATGAGTAGTTGAGAAGATTCAGGTGATTCGAATTGTATTCAAATATATTTTTTACATGGGTATAAACCAAATATTAGGCTAATTCTATTTTATTTAGATTTTCCCGGCCGGGGGTATTGAAATGAATCTGCCTGCTCCGGAGGGGATTGTTTTGAAATGAAGCAGTTTTTTTGATAGCATCATCTTACTTTCAGCCAGTTACCGGATTGCTGGCTCTTCCACCGTCATATGTTCATCCTGGTTTTCCATTACCCGGGGCACGGACAATGCCATGGTGGCGGGTACGGCAAAAAAGTGTTACAAATACGGGGAACAATTAAGGCATTGATTTTATCCTGGGATAATGCCAAACCTTTTTGCCAGAAGAAAGTCTGTACTGCATAATCCGGAACTAAAGAGGAAATATGATGTTTTTGACAGTACTTAAAATGTATCCAGTAAAAAGGAAGGATTTAGGAGCCTGTAAATTTTATTAACAGAAAATTTCGGCCAAACAGATATTGTGGCTTTTCCTGATGCGTGGTTCCAAACGGGAATGGCTGCTGTTTCTCAGAAAGATATAACGCAAATATCCAAATTACCGGAAGCGTTTTCACTCCTGTATTCCAGGATTGCGGGCTGCCACGCCTGGAGATTAATTTTTTAAGCCGGCATTTTCAACAGAATCTTTTAATCTCTTTTCTTCTGCCTTAGTTCGCTTTTTGAAAAAGCCCCGAAGCAAAAAATTATGCTGCAGTGCTTCCATATTTTCATCGAGCTTTTTTGTACCAGACTGTAGGTTCGCCAGGGTATTTTTTATATTAGCCCCAGCCGCTTCATCATTTAGTATTACACCTGCTGCGCTTTTATTGCTGTTCAGTTTTGCTGTAGTGGCATTCAGGTTTTCAACAACCTCATTGGCACTCCGCGATACCTGGTTCAATTGTGCGGCAGTTCGTTTTAATGATGCAACTATGGTAGTATCCGTTGCAAGGTCGTTTAGAAAATACCCTTTGTTGTTTAATTTTCCTGAAAACTCAGAAAGGTTGGCCGTAAGCACCTGTGCATTGCTGCCCGCCCTGCTTAAGGAAATCATAGCGGTTTGTAACGTATTATTGATTGTCGGGTCATTCAGCAACTTTCCGATTGTACCTTTACCTTCTGCCAGGCCTTTGCTGACTGACTTTAAATCATTTGTTATTTGCAACAGGTTCGCGTTGTTACTCTGCAAAGTAGCCATCATCTCTTCTGTACCAATTCCATTTTCCACCTGCAATGTATTTCCTGACTCTATTTCCGGGGAAGTAGGAGACCCGCCATACAACACAACAATCTTATTACCAATTAATCCATCCGAACCCAGTTTTACTTTGGTGTCCCGGCGGATTTTTTGCTGCACATCTTCTTCAATGGAGAAACTCACCTCCACGCCATTTTGTACAAAACTCACCTTTTTTACTGTGCCTATTTTTACACCGGAATACCAAACATTGCTTCCCTTGGCCAACCCATTTACATCCGTAAAAATAGCGTTTGCTATGACCGACTTTTTAAATGATTTGTCTTTGCCTCCAATTATAAAAATACCAGCCACCAGAATGCCGATGCCGGCGATAACAAATATTCCGGTAAGAATTGTCTTTAACCCAGTTGAATCTCTCATAATAATTTTATATAAAGTTATAATCGTAAAAGCTTTTAATTCTTTCATCATCTGAATCAAAAACCTCTTCAAATGTTCCCTGCTTTTGTACCACACCGTCAAACATCATCACCAGCCTGTCGCCGGTTGTTTTTGCGCAAACCAGGTCATGTGTGATGATGATAGATGATACACTAAATTCTTCTTTTATATTGTGGATAAGGTTGTTGATTTCAATACTCGAAATCGGATCAAGCCCGGCCGTTGGTTCATCGTACAGCATTATCTCCGGTCGAAGTACCAGGGTTCTTGCAATACCAATTCTTTTCTTTTGGCCCCCCGACAGTTCTGCCGGGTATTGATCCCTGCTTTTTATCAGCGATACGGAATCCAGCACGGCATCCACCCTGTTAGCCACTTCCTTTTTGCTGAGGTGTTGAAAGTTTCGCTTTAGCGGAAAGGCGATATTTTCTTTTACAGTCATGCTATCGTACAGTGCACTCAACTGGAAGGAAAAACCCACTTTTAATCGCAACGCTTCCAGTTTTTTGAGGCTTAAATTTTTTACATCTTCACCCAAAACAATTACTGTGCCTTCATCCTGCGTAAGCAAGCCGCAAACAATTTTTATCAGTACTGATTTGCCGGTACCCGACCTGCCCAGTACTACCACATTTTCTCCTTTGGCTACTTCAAGGTTTACACCTCTTAGCACCTTATTATCGCCAAAGGATTTATACAACCCATTGATATCGATTACTATTTCTTTTCCTGTTTCCATTTATTATTTTTTCTTACCTGAACCAGCCTATTATCTGCACGATCATCAGTTCTTCAATAAAAATTAAATACATGGAGGTCACCACTGCCGCATTGGCTGCCTTTCCCACGCCCTCTGTACCCCTGGTGGTGGCAAAACCATTATAACAGGCTACCATACCAATGGTAAAACCAAAAACAACTGCCTTTATCAGCGATGCTTTAAAATCCAGAAAATTGATTTTGTCAAAAGCATTCGCAATAAATGTTTCCACGCTGATATGTTCGTTGGCAGATATATTAAGATACGAACCCAACATGGCAACCAGTGACGTAAACAGCATTAGCATAGGCACCATAAAAATGCAGGCCGTAACTCTGGTAAAAACGAGGTATCGGTAGGGTTTGGAAGCGGACACATCCATCGCTTCTATCTGTTCTGTTACCTTCATGGCACCCAATTCTGCACCGATGCTTGACCCTACCTTGCCGGCACAGATCAGGGCGGTAACTAAAGGAGCAAGTGCCTTCACTACCGCAATTCCAATCAGGGAAGGCAGCCAGGATGTGGCACCAAAATCACTCAATGAAGGACGCGATTGTTTTGTGAATACGATACCAATAATAAACCCGGTAAGGGAAATGAGTGGAAGAGAATCACAACCAATTTTATAACACTGCCTTACAATTTCCGAAAATTCGTATGGTGGCCTTAAAAGCTGAACAAAATAGTTACCAACAAAACGGGCGATGGTAGTGATTTTTATAAAAAAGGCATCCATGCCCTTCGACAAATAATATTTCCGCTTCCTGGTTGTATTAATTTCCATTGCTATTGGTGGCTTCAAATGGTTAGTGTATTAGTCATGATAATTACAATATCGTTCTCCGGACACCCCCTTTCTGGTACTCCACCAATATTAATAAGCCCCGCATCCCGATTTAATAAATGGTTCAATAAAAATGCTTTTTAAATTATTACCTGGATATTTGAAGGTACTACCGGTTAAAAAAATTTTGCTGCGTTGATACGTTACTCAAAAAAGCAACACTTTTATGAAATGGTTGGCAATGCTTGTGCCAGATTCGGTCATTAATATTTCGGTTAGTAAATCTAATCGCGGGAATATATTTCAGTGGGTTATTCCAAAAAAAGTGTCGGAAGAAAGTTTTACCGGGGCTATTTGTATAATATTTTCCCCGTTACAGGTCATTTAAAAATCCCCTGCCTGGTAAGATGTGATCAAAAAATAAAATTGAAGAAGGAGACTTAATGTTTGGAAGTTATCTATTTAACTCAACTTGTTAGGAAAACCTGTAAAAGATAAGGAGTAAAAAAAGAGGTACTTCGGTTGAAAGGAGGCACCTCTTTTTTATTTGCTTTATTTAGGCATGTAGACTTTTATTTGCCCATCATTCTCGGAACTCACAACCAGCAAGCTACGCTTGTTCGGACTGTCCTTAGCGGATATAAACAATATTCCTTCCGGCGCATCACCGGTTTGTAAAATTTGCAGAAATTTGGGTTTCAATGGATTGGTAACATCATATATCGCTACTGCGTCAGCTCTTTCCATACCAACAAACGCCAGTGTTTTTTTATTTACCCTGCCAATCGTAATTCCTTCAGGCTCTACTCCTTTATTATCGCTTCTGTCATCATCGTAAAAGCCGGCTGTTACCGACTTCTGTTCCAGTTCATTTTTACTGTCAAACAAAAGTGAACCGGTATTTCCATTCCATACACTAAATGAGCGCCCACCCAATGAATACAGCGCATCATAATCCTTATCACCATCCGTGTCTC
>JANPIJ010000164.1:0-4819 GCA_031424955.1 Ferruginibacter sp.
ATTATAAATAATAATTCTAAAGAAAAGGACCAACTAATTCAAAGATTTTAAAAAATCTGCACGCATGAATTCGGGCAGACGGATCAGTGATTGATTGCTTAATTCTACCAGGATCCTGTTTTATCTGTTATCTGTCAAGGGTTAAAGTTTATTCGTTTTGGTTATCAGTGGATAAAATCGTCTTTACACTGAACAATGGGATTTATGCAGTTGCAGTTAACGTTGACGCAACTGCATTTTGGGAATACTTGCTTTATTGAACAACTATTTTCTTTTGTTAGGTATTGTTATGATCCTTTACTGTAATTATATAAATGCCCGCTGGTAATTTTTTTTTACTGTTATAGTGTTGTTTATCATTGAACTGTTGTACACCACCTGGCCAGGCATGTTGTAATTGATCACCTGCGGTGTACAAAACCTTTTTGCCGGACAACAAAACCATCTTTTACCGGAACAGGAAATACGTTGAACCCAGGTGCTTCATCCGTTATTATAACATTTGTTGAAGCAAATCGGCCCGCCGCACATGTAGCTCCACTGCTGGCTTTGGTAACTTTTTAAATTATTGCCACAGGTTATAATTACTGTATTAGCACCACCAACGGGGGCAGTTTCAAAAAATAGAGTGCCATTCGCTTCCACAGTGTTGCTGCCATTTTGTGGTGTTCCATATACGTTAAGGTAAATGGAACCGGTGCGGTATAATTGCTGGTTACCCGACACCTCCTGCTTACTGCATTTGCACTGCAAAATTTACTAAGGCTAAATTTACCGGAAACCATATTTGCCAAAAACAGTACAGAAGCAACTGCATTGCGCCTGTTGGAAGTTGCGATGGCGGTAAAGATATGAGTGCCAGCCACCCCACCTATCCAATTTAATGTATAGGGTGCACTGCCCACTTCGCCGAGCAGCAGGCTGTCTTTATAAAACGAAACTTTCGTGATCGTTTATAAACTCCCGAAATACTCATATTTATTTTGACTAAAGATGCTTGAATTTGGTTGAGGTCATACTTTATCTATGCACTATCTATGGATGATTTGAGGCTATAATAAGTGTAAGACTAAAACAAACTTCTAAAAAATTCGAATTCCATTCGAGGGATTTTTTTATTTGAATATGTAAAAACTTAATTCAAAATATTACAGATTTTTGTGATTATTAATTAATAACAAATACCACCTCGAAAGGTACAAAAGTAAAAACGGATAATTAAGTAATTTGCTACTTTACCAAATAAATTACTTATTACTGATTCTCATTTCTTTTAATAATAGTTACTTATTTGCGCAGCGCTGCCCTAAATACGGCAATGCGAAAACCGCGGATAAAAGAAAATTGAATACATAAAAAATGCGGGTGTAAATATTAAATTATTCCATCCAGAATTCCTGAATTTTTGCCGCTGATGAATCTAATTAAATCCAAAAAAAGAAATGATCGAAAATTGTACCTTGACGGGGCTTATGTAATTACAGAGGGCTACCTGATCAGTTATGAAGAAGAGGGCCCGGAATCCTGCAATTGCAACAAAGCGAAAGCTAAATTAAAAACCGGTGATGTACACATGTATATCGGCCTCAAAGAAATTGCCTTAAAAATAAATTGTATTGTTGTTGAAATTATTCCTGACTTTAAAAAGAAGCATCAAGATTATGAAGAACTTCTGGCGGAAAATATAAGGTTCGGATTACCGGGTTTTTTTTATATGATTTTATTCATGAAAAGGATGCGACTAATACCTGTACCAGTTGCAAATCTTCCTGGCGAAAAACAGCTAGGGAAATACATCCCGTTACGAAGATGGGAAAATTATAAATCAGGTTGCCTACATCATTTGAAAACGCTAATTACTTCTAAATCAGGAATTCTTTTACCATTTTTTCGTCTAGGCCTGTAAAATTACAGAAGTCCCGGAGCGAAATAAACTCACCATTCTCTTTCTCGTACTTTTTGCGGATTTTGGCAAGCAGCTTCCTGGCGGCCCGCTCTTTACGTCCGGTAATATTCATTATGTCTTTCGCATAAATAACTATGCGATTTGGGATCGTTTGCTGCATAACCCTGCACGTTCGGAACGCCTGCTTTAACCGGTGAATTATTCATTTTAACATTGTGGTGATAAATGCAAAAATAGAAAAGTTTCCCGTATAACAGTGAGGCTTAGCTGTTATTGCAAATTCATTCATCTTTTAAATTTTATGAAAAATGGCAAGGCAAAAAGGAATTATTAAACTGAAAGGTACTATCGGGGATATTACCTTTTACAAATCGCAGGACGGGTACCTGGCCCGGGAGAAAGGCGGCGTGGATGCGGACCGTATTGCGAATGATCCAAATTTCCAACGGACCCGGGAGAATGGTGAGGAATTCGGTACCGCAGGTAAGGCAGGCAAAATGCTGCGTACTTCCCTGAGGGCACTCCTGCAGAATGTTTCGGATGGCCGTATGGTGGGCAGGCTTACCCAGGAAATGGTGAAAGCGCTGCAGGCAGACACCACCAGTGTGCGGGGTAAACGCAATGTGATTGATGGAGAGGCAGATCTCCTGGAAGGTTTTGAATTTAATATCCGCAGTAAACTCGGTACCACTTTGTTTGCTCCTTTTACGGCTGCAATTGACCGGGTAACCGGAAAACTGACCGTGGATATTCCATCCTTCATCCCTTTGAACATGGTGGCCGCACCCGGGGGTAGTACTCATTTCAAAATTATTTCCGCCGGCTCTGCGGTAGATTTTGAAAATGAAACCTTTGAAGTGAATACCACCGAGACTGCACAAATTGCCTGGGATCCAACTGCAACTGCAGTCATCAATCTTGAAAACACGGTCACTGCTAACAGTACCAATCCCCTTTTCCTGGCACTGGGTATTGAGTTTTACCAGGATGTAAATGGTGTGAAATATCCTTTGAAAAATGGATCGTATAACGCCCTGTCTTTGGTGAAAGTGAATGGTGTTTAAACTCCACCAGGTTCCTTAAAAAGGTTAGCCGGATGGAAATTCACTATGGGCTTGTCGCGTAAGAAACAATTTTTTAACCTTTAAAAAACTAAACATGAGTCAGTGGAAAATCATTAGCGCATTATTTACCCAGGTGTTTTTATAACAACCTGGATGAACGAAACAATTTTTTAAAATCATTCAACTATTGTCACATGCAAACTCAATGAGAATTATTGATTGAATTAACAGGGGCGGGCTGGAGAACCAATGTATGAAACTGAAACTGGTGAGGACCTATTTACCTGGAGGTACCAATGGAGTATTGCAACTGGATGGCTTGGCGTTATGCCATACAATTGAGTTGCCCTGGAAAGAAAACAAACCGGGTATTTCATGTATCCCGGAGGGTGAGTACCAACTGGTGAGGCGATACAGCAAAAAGTTTGGTGGGCATTTATTGGTGAAGGGAGTAGTAAACAGGAGACTTATCCTGGTACATCCGGCCAACAATGCCATGAAGGAACTGAGGGGCTGTATCGCCCCGGTTTCAACATTGACAGGTGCAGGAAAGGGCACTCAATCGAGGGTTGTTTTTTTAAAGCTGGTGAAACTGGTTTACAAGGCAATCGACAGGAAGGAAACAATTTTACTACACGTTACTTCAACCAGGCAATCAAAATAAATTAACATTCATTTTGTTTTGGGAATGCAGGCTGCAGTAATTAAATCATTGTATTATGAAAGAAATTATAAAAAGAGCCAAGGCCCCTACCCCACTTTTCTTTAAGCAATTAAGAAATATTAGTTTGATAATTGCCACCCTGGGTACTACGATTGCTACTGCTCCGGTGGCTCTGCCGATAGTGGTTACTAAAATTGCCGCATACCTTGCACTGGCCGGAGGAGTTGCCGGTGCGGTGAGTCAAACGGCTGTGGAGGGAGAATAAATGGAACAGCATTATTTTGACAATACCACCAAGGCTGGAACGGTTTCCGGAACCCTGCTCACGATAATTGCAAATATCAACAGCGCTGACCTGGTTAAAACTATGTTGCTTGCTGCAATTGGTGCAGTGGTTAGCTTTATAGTGACGCTGCTGTTGAAAGCTTTGATTAAGCGATTTAAAAAGTAGTCATTCCGATTGTTGTGGTGATATTCGGGTGCGTTGCAAAGTCCAGGTTTTACCTGGGCTTTTTTTGTTGCTGAGTAACTGTAATTCAATGAAAATAAAATTAAAGCGGGTATGCCCCACTGGGAGGCATACCCGAAAAAAAAACTGCCCTAAAAAGGTAGTGCTGCTAACTGGCGACGACCTGATGGGAAACACCAGATATACCAACCAGAAGCCTTAAGATGATACACTGCAGTACCTGGCAAAGGATGATAATAAACCTTGCGACGCTGAAAATGCCTGCTGAACACAAATGATGGAACTGGAGGCACTGAAAAGGTACTGCTGCTGAATGGACAAACTGCCAAACGCCGACTGGTAATGATACGAAGCTGCTTTTGCATAATGTGAATTTTTAGAAGCTTCTCACAACGAAGGAGATAAAAAAACCAAAAGGAAACGGAATAAATGATCGCCTTGTGCGGCTGGTCAGTCCCGCCTCTGTGAGTCGGGCAGGGTTTATGCCGTAGTCTTTTGGTTTTTTTTCCAGGGTCTGTGCTGTTGGCCGCCGAAGTTATTTTTGCTTTCTAAAAACCACTTATGCAAAATAGAGCCCCCAGCCCCTGAAGGGGAGTAAGAAACAGTCTGCAATTTTGGGTGTAGTTTTCGGTCAGGAGGTTAAAAAAGAAGTCTTGGTTAAGTGACGGCTTAATTTATCAACCGGGTGAAAAATGAGGGGTTTGATTTGTGGTTCC
>JANPIJ010000165.1:0-2675 GCA_031424955.1 Ferruginibacter sp.
ATGTAACAGATTACCTGTTAAAGCCATTTGATTTTGAGCGTTTTTTAGTAGCAGTGACTAAAGTAAAGACATCAGAAAAGGAAAAACCAGCAGCACCCGTACCCCCGGAGTTAAAAGATCACCTGTTCCTAAACGTGCAAAAAAAAAAGGTGAAAATTTTATTTTCAGAGATTGTTTATGTTGAAAGTCAAAGGGAATATATCAGAATTGTAACCACAAAAAAAGAATACATTTCAAAAATGAGTACACATGAAATGGAGGCACTTTTACCAGCAAATAGTTTCAAACGTGTTCACCGGTCCTTTATCATTTCAATAAGCAGGATTGAATCATACACAGCCGAAATAGTGGAGGTGAATGGAGTATCTATTCCCATTGGCAGGGGCTACCGGGATATTATGGAAAATTGGTAGCGGTTGACCTCTGCTACAACAGTAAATATAAATAGAAACTGGTATTTGCAAAATATTAATCAGGCTTTTCCGGGAATAAAAGAAAATAAATAAATAAAATCTTAACGGGGAAAGAAATATTTAACTATGGAATCTGTGAGACAAATTCGTGCCGGGCTAATATTGTTGATGGGATTGAAGTGGGCTATTGATGTTTATTTTTTCAATCCGTAACTGGGCTTCTTTGTGCCATTTTAGTAATAATGGAAATATCTGGTATTGGTATTTATTATTATTTTACATACTAAATTGCATTCATGAGGAAATTTGCACTTCGATTAGTTTATTTTTTTGTTTTTGCAGCCATCGCTAATAGTCATATTTCCTATGGACAATCCATAGCAGGGGATACCATTTTTGTAAATAAAAAGACAGTCATCACAATAAAATTCCCATCGAAGCTAATTAGTTTTCACACTACTCCCAATAATGCTCCTTATAATTTAGCTGCTCTTCCTCCGTCTGACTTTATCATCAGCGCAAAATCGGAAAATACCAAACCTGCATTACTATTTATAAAAGAGGGAAACAACCTGCACCAGTTTATATTGGCGTTTAAAAAGGATATCAATCTCATTCCCGAAGAACTTTTTTATGATTACTCTACCCAGGCCAAATTGGAACAACGAATGAATGAGCTGGCTACAGGCAAAATTGATAAAGCAATACCCAGGGACGATAATGATTCCAGCTATAATGTAACCGCAGGTCTCGATAATGAAGGAGTGGTGAAATACCGTATGATCATCGAAGAGGGAGAGAAAAACCTGAAACTGGGCAGGTATGATTTAGCGAAGATGAACTTTGAGCGTGCACAGGAAATGATACCCGGCGATCAGCTAACAAAGCAACGACTGGAAGAAATAAAGATTAAGTTATACGATCCGGTTACTGATTCGGAGAGAAACAAGAAATACATCATGTTCACAGCCAATGGCATTGCACTTTTTGATGTAAAAAAATATGCGGAATCAAGAGAAGCATTCCGGAAGGCGCTGGAAATGAGGCAGGGAGATCTGTATGTCATCAATGAAATTGAAAAAATAAACAGAATATTAAACCAGGAAAAAGGAGGACAGGGGGAGAGCAAATTAACGGAATTCAATGCTAACCGTACGGGGGGAGAAAAGGCTTTGGGTAACAACAAGCTATCTGAAGGGAGGATACCATTTGAACAGCCTGTTGTAGGTTTGGAAGACCATGCAAAAAATGTAATATTGGAAAAGCCGCAAAAGGCGAAGCCGGTTGAAATAAGCAGGCAGGAAAAAGAGATACTGGAACTGGAAAACAGGTACAACCCAATTATCCGGGAAGCAGATCAGTTATTTAAAAGCGGAGATTACGCAAAAGCAAAAGTTGTATATGCCTATGCTATTAATATTTTAAACAGGCCATGGCCAAATGATCAAATTGCGAGAATAGAACTGAAAGAAGCGGAGCAATCCAGTGCTACTTTAAATGACAAGCAACCGATGACAGGTCAGGCTGAAACAGAAAAAAGGCAACTGGAGAAACAGGAGCTTGAAGGTAAGTATAATACCCTTATTCAATCGGCAGATGCTAATTTCAAGGCGGGGAATTATATAGATGCGCAGGCGGATTATATGCTGGCAAAAGGTATTATTAACAAGCCCTGGCCAGACGAACAACTCGCAAAAATAAAACTGAAAATAGCGGAGCAATCCAAAGAAGCTTTATATGAAAAGCAACGGCTCGCAAGCCAGGTTGAAATAGAAAAGCGGGAGCGTGAGAAACAGGAACTGGAAAGTAAATATAATACTGCCATTCAATCGGCAGATGCCAATTTCGAGGCGGGTAATTATAGGGATGCACAGGCGGATTATATAAGAGCTAAAACCATTATCAAAAAGCCCTGGCCCGACGAACAACTTGTGAAAATAAAACTGAAAATAGCGGAACAGTCCAAAGAAACTTTAAAAGAAAAGCAACGGCTCGCAAGCCAGGCTGAAGCAGAAAAGAAGGAGCGGGAAAAACAGGAACTTGAAAATAGATATAACACCGTCATTCAATCGGCAGATGCTCATTTCCAGGCGGGGAATTATATTGATGCGCAGGCAGAATATATCAGAGCGAAGAGCATTATCAAAAAGCCGTGGCCAGACGAACAAATTGCGAAGATAAAACTGAAAATAGCGGAGCAATCAAAAGAAGCATTACATGAAAAGCAACGGCTGGCAAGCCAGGCTGAAGCAGAAAGGAAGG
>JANPIJ010000166.1:0-3627 GCA_031424955.1 Ferruginibacter sp.
AAACCCTGTAATTTTATAACACATCATGCATCCATTGCTGCAAATTGTGCATCCTTATTTACCAAATGTTGTGCACGCTTAATTGCCAATAGTTGTGCACTGTCACTTACCGACTACAATATGGCTACAAGGAACTTTTTCATTTTAAAAGAATAAATTATTTCTTGTAAAGTGCGCCAACTTCATTTTTCGGAGTTTATCAAACACAAAGCAACAAATGATCTACGTTGGAAATAATGATTACTGTCACCCGGAGAGATGATTTTTAATTGTTTTAACAGTTTTTACCTTCAGGTCAATTACGAGGACGGGTAGTAACTATAGTTCGAGAACTGAACCATGAATTTGCTTTTCATTTTCCCAAATGCAAATCACCTGTTCATTATTAAGCGCTTTTAAAATGGGCTGGCTTCCTTTGCCAAGTACTTTCTTTTGCCCTTGTGGGTCAATTATAACAACTTCGCCATTTTCCGTCCAGGCATACACATTCTTACCGTTTACGGTTTCAAGGGTGCATCCTTTGCCTGCTCCGATCTCTTTTTCAGGCAATCCTGGCATTGATTAAAACACCTTGCCTTCCCTTCGCCAAACAGTTTGTATAGCGCCATTTTTATTGATTGCTAAACTACCACCATCCATCGGGCAGCCATTCAACTTCCCATTTATCGTTAACCTTATGTAAATCGGGTACTGGCGTAGTTTTTTGTCCTTTGGTTGCTTTATTTAAACCAATAATTTAATGAAGTTATTCATAAATCGGGAGTTGATATTTTGTGGTGATTTGGCAGTATAAATATAATTTATATTTAGCTACAAAACAAGCTAAATGCCATTAAAATCAATGGTTTATGAAGAAATCGAGAGTTGGAGGGAAGTAGTATTTTAACTCTCGATTTACTCTCGATTGTTATGAGAAATACTGAATGATTTGATAAAGTAGCTAATTGCAAAAACGCTATAATCTTTTGAATTATAGCGTTTTAGTTTATTTTGACGATTTTAGTGCGGAGAGTTAGGGATTCGAACCCCAGGACCTGTTACAGTCAACAGTTTTCAAGACTGCCGCAATCGACCGCTCTGCCAACTCTCCGGCGCAAAAGTAAGACTTGAATGTTTTCAACCCAAAACTTTTACGAAGTTATTTGCTCCGGATCACGGTCTTTAACTACCACCAAATCCTTTAAGTCAACAGTGATGGGCATTACACCCACCTGCAGTACAACTTTTTTTCCTCTTAATTCTTTTACAATCCCTACCTGCCGGTTCTGTTTCATCCTTACTTTATCGCCAATTTGTATTTCGCCTCCAATTTCTATGAACTTTTCGTTCATTTTTTTCTGGTGTTTATCCACCACCATTTTTTCTTTGGTGTTAAATAATAACGCATGTATCATTTTCACCACTTTGTCTTTGTCCTCCGATCTCCGCCATTCAATTACCATTGCCTTTAACCTTCGCTCCATATCTTTCAGGTAGTCGAGCTTTTCTTCCGAAATCTTATTCTGGTGTTTCAACCGCTCTACTTCCTGTGTATGCCTTTCCTTATCCATTACCTGTTGCATTTCTTTTTTCAGCCGTTCGTTTTCTTTTAACAATTGAAACAGCTCTTTTTTCTCCACGTCAATTTTCTGCAGGTCCTGTTCTGTGCGGTTTAGCAATTTATCTAACGTGAAATGATCTTCATCAACTAAAGTCCTTGCTTTTTCAATTAATCGCTTTTCAAGGCCTATACGTTCTGCAATGGAAAAAGTATAAGAACTTCCCGGCTTACCTACAATCAGTTTATATAACGGTAATAAATTCTTTTCATCAAACTGCATGGCTCCATTAATAATACCCGGCACTTTATTGGCCATTACTTTTAAATTCAAATAATGCGTGGTTACAATACCAAAAGAATGCTTATGAGCCAGTTCTTCCATAATTACTTCAGCAAAAGCGCCACCAAGATTGGGATCACTTCCACTACCCAATTCATCAATAAAAAACAATGTTTTGCCATTCGCATTCTCCATAAAATGTTTCATATTCTTCAGGTGAGAAGAATACGTACTCAACTCAAATTCGAGGCTTTGAGTATCGCCGATATGGATCATGATCTGTTTAAAAATTCCCATCTCACTGTCTGGGTGAACCGGTACCAGCAAACCACTTTGCATCATCAATTGCAGAAGACCTACAGTTTTTAAGGTAACTGTCTTGCCCCCGGCATTGGGGCCACTTATTACCAAAATCCTGCTTTTGTCATTTAGCGTAAGGTTAACCGGTATGGTAGGTTTGTTATTATTTTTATTGTAAATAAGCAATAAGGGGTGGTAAGCTTGTATCAAATGAACATGTGCCTTATCATGCACCTGCGGATAATTACCACCCAGCACAATGGCCCATTTTGCTTTGGCATTGATAAAATCAAAGGTTCCAGCTACATCGTGGTAGGTT
Source organism: Ferruginibacter sp. (assembly GCA_031424955.1). GTDB lineage: Bacteria > Bacteroidota > Bacteroidia > Chitinophagales > Chitinophagaceae > Ferruginibacter. The sequence goes on from JANPIJ010000166.1 coordinate 2,440, forward strand.
TTTAACAGCGGGGCATATACACTGATATGCTGGGTTAACTTGCGAAGGATTTTATACACTTCTTTTCGTTCATCATTCTCCAGCGAGAAAATATCGTTGTTTAACCCCGTAGTTTCTTCCGGTTCAATAAAACTGGTTCGGCGGGTGTCGCTTTCACCATGTAATATGCCCTTAATCATCCTTTTTTGCTCCGCATAAACCGCCAAAACCCTTCTTCCATTGATAAAACTTTCTTCAATATCCGCCAGGTATCCGAGCTTATTGAGCTTTGTGATCATTTTGTCAAAAATGCGGCGAAGCTCATTTCTTTTCCGGTACAGGTTCATTCGTATACCCGCCAATGCTTCACTGGCGCTGTCTTTTACATTGCCCGACTCATCCATTATTTCATCAATCAGGACGGTGATATTTTTTTCGAAATAAGTGCTTTCAATTACTTTGGTCAGCGCAGGATAGGCAATTCGTCTTTCGTTGTCGAACCAACGGAAGATGCTACCAGTGTTTTCAGCCAGTTTTCGGATATGCAAAAACTGATCGCCTGTAAGTACCGCCCCGGGAATCGCTAATAATTTTAATTCCCTGGCTAAATTCAAAACAAAATCATTTGGAAAATATTGACCTGTTTGCAGCAACAACTTGAATTCATGGCTTTGTTTTAATTCAAGGTCGATAAATTCCTTTTTGGTATGGATGCGCAGGTTTGCTGCCCTTTCCCTGGCAAATTCTGTTTTGCAATATTCCGCCAATAAGGTTTTCACCTTTTCGTACTCTAATTGCATCAATGCGGATTCAGGAAAAAATTTCATGACTGTATAACCCTTAAAAGATTTTTTTGTTTGTTGCCGGCAAAGGTACAAAAACCAATATTGTTGTGTTATGTCAATCCCGAATTTCGGGACTCACTTGGACTGCATGCCAATGTGGGGCCTTGCCAAGGTACATTTTAGAAACACAAACGGTTATGTGGAGATTATTGTGTGGGTATCAGTTCAATACTGAATAGGAAAATATTTCGGTTCGCAAGACAAGTTTAATTTTTAATTCATCATTTTTCCTCCACCTGCAATTCCTCCCACGGCGTACTCCCATCCTTTTCCCTTTTAAATTCATATTTATCAGTGCTGAGGATGACAATTTCCGCGGTAGTGTATACTTTGCAGTCTTCCAGTAAATGGCCTCCGATTGTTT
>JANPIJ010000167.1:0-10106 GCA_031424955.1 Ferruginibacter sp.
ATATCAACTTCGAGCATGCATTTGCTACTTCTGTTCTGTTCTTAATTCCAGGCGTTCCCTTAATCAATTGCTTTACCGATTTAATTGATGGTAATATTTTAAATGGAGTGGTAAGAGGAATCAATGCATTGATGTTCGCACTCGCCATAGCCTTAGGCTTATTAAGTGTAATGCTGATTTTTAACCTGAAATAATTATTTTAAATGGATTGGATATTAGTATTGAGCAAGGCTTTTTGGTGTGGATGGGGCGCCGTCGGATTTGGTATCCTCTTCAATGTACCACCCAGGACTTTATTGGCCATCTGGATAGGTGGCGCAATTGGCGGAATACTTAAGTTTTCATTATTACAATTATCCGTAGGGGTAGTATTAGCGTCCTTTGCCGGGGCGTTGGCAATCGGTATCTCCAGTATACCAATCGCTCATTTCCGGCATGTACCACCCATGATTTTTGCCATACCCTCTGTAATACCAATGGTTCCCGGAGTGTTTGCCTACCGCACCATGCTGGGCCTTATAAAATTAACCGGCACCATCGGACCCGATTACAACCAGGTACTATCCGAAACAATCAATAATGGTTCAAAGACGCTTTTCATTATTATGTCGCTTGCAATGGGTGTAACGATACCGATGCACATCATGCGCCAGGAATCTGTAAAAAATATCAGGCTGATCAAAAAGAACAGGGTAGTTGATCTTGTGTAGTGGGGACTTTTTGCGTGGCATCAATTCGTTTTCCCACTCGCTATCTTTCTTTTTCCTCCTTCATAATCATCGGGCTTTTTGTTCTTTCTGCTCCGGAAATCAAATACCCTTACTTTATAAATGGAGCATTCAATATTATCCCCATCATTTTATTTCATAGACTGCCCGCTCTTTATTTTTTATCCAAAATCGCATGTCAAAAAATATTGCGTATTTTACAGCTCAGCCAAATCAGGTGGAGAAGTATCTTTCTTTAAAAATGCAATCGGTATTCTTCCAGCTATATCCTGCATAAGAACCATTAATCAGCAAGATCATGATTTTTGAAAGCTATTTCTCTGTAAATATCAAAATGGAAGCCAGTCATCTTATTATGCCAGTTGCATTTTATATGGGCAGTTTAATTGGATTGTTTAAAATGCCTGAACATGAAATTTTTACCTGCCTTTTGATGCCGGGCTGCTGTGGGCAAACAACTAAAAGAATTAAATGAAAGATAAGGTAGCTAACACGAATATTGAAATGAATCAATCACCCAGGCGGTTGCAACAACTTTATAAATTAAAAGGGTAAGATGCTATTGAAGGAAATTATACCGTCGCCGGTTGTATCCAATTTTGTACGTCTTTACAGGATCATTGATTTTGAATTTCCTATCAGTGGGCCCATACCTCCCAAGGCTTATACGCCCCGTCCTGAACAATGCCTCCAGTTTTTTATAACACCTACCGCCATTCAATATCCCGGTACAGGCGAGGTAGTGATACCTCTAAATGCTTTGCTCGTTGGGCAACACACGATCACCAATAACAGAACGGTGTATAGTAAATTCCTTTCCCTGCAGGTGGTCTTTCAGCCGGGTGCTTTGTACCGGCTACTGGCTATTCCTCAAACGCTGTTTTCCAACCAGGCAGTACAGGCAGGCGAGGTAATGGGAAATGAAATTGCATTGGTGAATGAACAACTTTTTCATGCCAAAGATTACCAGTCAATGATAGATATTGTAGAAACGTTTATCATCCGGAAAATCAATAAGGTGCAAAAGGAACGGCATCATTTAGACAGGATGACTCAACAAATGCTATTACCCGACCAGGGGAATAGCCTGGATTGGTATGTGCGAAATACCTACCTCGGCCATCGTCAATTTGACCGGAAATTTACCGAGCGCATGGGGATTGGCCCCAAAGAATTTATGCGGGTTTGTCGTTTTGATACGGCATACCGGATGAAAAACCGTTACCCGGAGAAAGACTGGCTTACCATCGCTATACACTGCGGCTACCACGATTACCAGCACCTGGCCCGCGACTACAAAGAATTTACCGGCCATACACCTGCCCGTTTCTTCGCCCTCGACTCACCCGAAAGGATACTGGGTTCTGAAGAAGTGTATTAGCAAGTACTGTTAAGTTGAGCGTGAATGGTCAGGTCAATGGTCAATTGTTAATGGGCAAAATATGAACAGTCTGCATTTATCGGTATCCATTCACCATTCACCATTGCCTATTCACGATGGACCATTGCCCATTCACCATTGACCATTGTCCATTCACGTGTAACATGACACTCCATTAAAATGTCTGTTTCTTACCACTACAATTTATCAGCCGCTACTCATCTTTGCTTAACTAAAATTTATTGTTATGAAAAGAAAAGAATTTCTGCTGACAACAATTGCTGCCGCACCATTGCTGGCAATTTCACGATCAAACAGTAATCATCAAAGCGCCAAAGCCCCCTTTCTGGTAGGGGCTGGAAAATCGAGGTTTGGCGATACTGTCAAATTTTTGGGTGTGCATCCCAACGATCTTAAAATTTCAGGTAAAGACACGGGTGGTAACCTTTCGGTATTTGAATATACCGGGCTGGGAAAGGTAGGGCCTTCGCTGCATATTCATTTTTACCAGGATGAAATATTTTATGTAACCGAAGGAGAATACCGGTTTGTGGTAGGAGAGGAAACAAAGATTTTAAAAGCGGGTGATACCATTTTTCTTCCCCGGAATATTCCGCATACCTGGATACAATTAACCGACACAGGCAAGCTCGTTTATTTTCTGCAACCAGCAGGTAAGATGGAAGAGTTTTTCATAAAAATGAACAGTTTTACCAGGCCGCCCACAAGCGCCGAAATTGATCTGATACACAACGAGCATGGAATGAAAATGGTGGGGCCGCCACTTAGTTTATAAGTTATGCTTTTACACCGTATGCCGATTGGATTGATTCGTTTTATTTTGAAATATTTTCCGGGATGGATCATTGTTATTGTAAGAATTGTAATTTAGGAAAATGATACATTTCAATAACGCGGTCATCACTAAAAAGGCCTTTGTTTTAGCAACGCTGTTAATTGCCATTCAAATAAATGGACAAAGTGTACGCAACACAAAAGCGCAGCCGAATATCATTTTAATAAACATAGATGATATGGGCTATGGCGACACAGAGCCCTATGGCAGTACCGGTTATGCCACGCCCAACTTTAATAAACTGGCGAAAGAAGGAATGCGGTTTACCCATTTTTATGCAGCACAGGCAGTCTGCAGTCCGTCAAGGGCCGCATTGCTTACCGGTTGCTATCCTAACAGGTTGGGCCTGGCCGGCGCATTAATGCCCTGGAGTCCGAAGGCTTTAAACACTTCAGAGGAAACCATCGCAAGCCTGTTAAAAAAATCAGGATACTCAACCGGCATGTTGGGTAAATGGCACCTGGGTAGTAAACCGCCATTTTTGCCATTGCATTTTGGTTTTGATAGTTTTTATGGTATCCCTTATTCACACGATATGTGGCCGATGGATTATAACGGCAATCCAATTACGGATACTGCCAACTGGCGGATCAGGTTTCCTCCATTGCCTGTTTTGGAAGGCGATCAGCAGGTAGCCACCATCTCTTCATTGGAACAACAAGCTACGCTAACCGGCACACTCACAGAAAAGGCAGTGGAGTTTATCTTCAAAAATAAAAATCATCCTTTCTTTTTATACCTTGCCCATCCCATGCCTCATGTGCCTTTAGCGGTATCAAAAAAATTCAGGGGTAAAACAACAGAAGGGTTGTTTGGGGATGTGATTAGCGAGCTAGACTGGTCAATAGGAAGGGTAATGGAGGTATTAGATCAGGCAGGATTGGCAAATAATACGATACTCATTGTTACCAGTGATAATGGCCCCTGGCTTTCTTTTGGCAATCATGCAGGTTCATCCGGTGGATTGCGTGAGGGAAAGGGGACTGCCTGGGACGGCGGCACCCGGATACCCTGTTTTATTCGCTGGCCCGGCAAGGTAGCGGCAGGAAGTATTTGCAGCCAGTTATTAACCAATATGGATATTTTACCAACCATTGTTACAGCGGCGAAGGCATCCATGCCCAAACAAAAAATTGACGGACTTGATTTTTTACCCTTGTTAACCGGTAAAGCTAATAACACACCGAGGGAAGTTTTTTATGTTTATTATGATGCCAACAGCTTAAAGCTGATACGGTACAAGCAATGGGAACTGGTATTGCCACATACCTCGCAGGCATATACACAGGGATCACCGGGTAAGGATGGAAAGCCAGGCCCCACGCCGGTTGTGCCTGTACCAATGGCCCTGTATAATTTAACCCATGACCCGGGTACGGTGTTCGATGTTCAAAAGCAATATCCCGGAATAGTGGCTCAACTATTACAATATGCAGAAACTGCCCGGGAAGACCTGGGTGATGATCTTACTAACAGGCAAGGTAAAAATATAAGGGCGGCAGGTATAGCCAGGTAATAAAGTTTATTCCTTTATAAAAAGTAAACCTTATTGGCTGTTCGTGCTAAGTACTTTGATGAAAAAATCTTTATTCCTGCTTCTTTTACAGAAACGGAGTACTTAATGTATGAGAATGATTGGCGACAGGTAAAAAGGTTGTGCCACTTTTTATTTCAACATGGGAAGTGTGTATATTACATCATTGTTTTTTTGCCATTGGTTTCCTGCTACCGTTAATTTTAGTCGGGGCTATTTAGAGAGTAGACACAGGGCAAAACATGGAGTGTCCGGCCTGTTAAAAAAGTTGATGCAATGGATTATTTAAAAAAAAAGGAATGAAAATGAAAAAGATTGCTACCCTGTTTTTTGCCTTGTTAATTTCATTGGGATTGTATCCTCAATCCACCAGGGGGAAGCAACAGCGGCCGAATATTGTAATCATTCTTTCAGACGATCATGCCTACCAGGCAATTGGTGCTTATGGAAGTACAATAGCAAAAACGCCTCATATTGACCGCCTTGCCAAAGAAGGCGCCCGTTTTAACAAAGCCTATGTAACCAATTCAATTTGCGGCCCCAGCCGGGCGGTGATCTTAACCGGTAAGTACAGTCATAAAAACGGATTTAAGGACAACGATCAATCCGTATTTGATGGCAGCCAGAATACCTTTGCAAAAGAATTACAACATGCGGGGTATCAAACTGCGTGGATTGGTAAATGGCACCTGACCAGTTTGCCGCAGGGGTTTGACTTCTGGAAAATCCTTCCCGGCCAGGGACAATATTATAATCCTGATTTTATACAGATGGATGGTAACCGGCAACGTTTTGAAGGATATGTTTCCAACCTGGTAGAAGACTTTTCTGAGGACTGGTTAAATAAGCGGGATGCATCCAAACCTTTTTGCATGGTGATTGGACACAAAGCGGCGCATCGTACCTGGCTGCCCGATATTGCTGACCTGGGCAGGTATGATACCGTACAATTTCCATTGCCCCCGAATTTTTATGATAATTATGCCAACCGCAAAGCCGCTGAGGTTCAGGACATGACCATTTCAAAAACAATGCTGCTGGATTATGACCTTAAAATGAAAATGGATGACCAGGAGAAGCGGGGTTTTGAAAGATTAAATGAGAAACAGCGGGCAATCATTGAACCCTATTATCAAAAAATTGAAGCCGGTTTAAAAGCAGGAAACTTATCCGGTAATGCGTTAACGGAGTGGAAGTTTCAACGCTATATGAAAGATTACCTGAACACGGCCCAATCAATTGACCGCAATGTTGGGCGAACACTCGATTATTTAGATCAGCATCACCTGAAAGAAAATACCATTGTGATTTATATGTCGGACCAGGGCTTTTACCTTGGTGAGCATGGATGGTTTGATAAACGCTGGATGTATGAAGAGTCATTCAGAACGCCGATGCTGATGCGCTTTCCCGGTTCGGTAAAACCAGGCAGTGTCATCAATCAGATGGTAATGAACCTGGATATTGCGCCCACCATGCTGGATGCAGCAGGGGTAACCATTCCTAAAGACATGCAAGGCCAGTCAATGTTGCCCATTATCAAAAATAGCAACGCACCCTGGCGCAATCAGTTATATTATCATTACTATGAAAATACCGTGCACAGTGTATCCCCGCATTTTGGTATTAAAACAAAGCGGTACAAACTGATTCGTTTTTATGAAAGGGTAACCGGCTGGGAGCTGTACGACCTGCAGCAGGACCCGCATGAAATGAAAAACCTATATGGAAGTAAGGGTTATGAAGCCATTACTACTCAACTAAAAAAACAATTGAACCAGTTGATTGATCAATATGATGATAAGGAGTCGAAAGAAATATTGGGTGAAGGAAAGGAGTTATAAAACATCTTCAGTGAATACTTAAATTGCCGGTCATGATAATGTTGCTTCCCAATAAAATCTTACTTTTGATCTATGGAACTTTCTAAAGAGGACATAAAAATAATAAACGACTATTTCCAGAACCAACCTGTTTTAAAAGCATTCCTTTTTGGTTCTTTTGCAAGAAATGAGGCATCCGCGGAAAGCGATATCGATATCCTGGTTGAACTTGATTATTCCAAACATATTGGAATGGGATTTATCGATATGAAGTTTGACCTCGAAGATAGGCTTCATAAGAAAATTGACCTGGTTTCGAGTAATGCTGTTTCTAAATACCTACTTCCTTTCATAAATAATGATAAAAGACTCATTTATGAAAGGTAAAATTGGTGATACGCAAAGATTGCTTCACATGCTTGATTTAATTATTGAAATTGAAAAATACACATCAAATATCAGTATAGAGACTTTCCTTGAGAACTCTATGATACGATTTGCCTCAATCAAACAAATTGAAGTTATCGGGGAAGCTGCTAATTACATTACTGAAGAAACCAATAGCAAATTTCCAGACATTGAATAGAGACAAATTATTGGAATGCGGCACATCTTAGTGCATGAATATTTTGGTATTGACAGTCAACTCGTTTGACAAATTATAATTAATGATATCCCCAAATTAAAAGAAGCGGTTCAATTCGTTATTTCAGCGGGGAATGCTGAATAGTCATTACTGCCCAAATTGCTATCGCTCTTATCAAACCGACCAAATGAAATCCTCAATGCCTGTTTTTTTCAGCCTGAAAAACAGTAACTTGAATTCTGATCGAAAATAGCCCTTAAGCTTACACCAATATGAAAAAAATACTCACAGCCTGCATGCTATTAATTGTTGCCATTTCAGTGGCACAAACCAAAGCAGAAAAAAAGAAATGGATCCGGCTGTTTAACGGCAAAAACCTGGATGGCTGGACCGTTAAAATTAAGGACCACCCGGTGAACGATAACTTTGGAAATACATTTCGGGTGGAGAATGGGGTAATGAAAGTTAGTTATGACCAGTATGATGAATTTAAAGAGCAGTTTGGCCATATTTTTTACCAGAAAAAATTTTCAGCTTACCTACTGGTTGTTGAATACCGGTTTACCGGTAACCAGGTAAAGGGAGGGCCAGGCTGGGCTACCCGCAACAGCGGCATGATGCTGCATGGGCAATCGCCTGAGTCGATGGAGTTGGACCAGGATTTCCCGATTTCACTCGAAGCGCAATTATTGGGAGGAGATGGCAAAGCTGAGAGAACAACCAATAACCTTTGTACCCCGGGCACCAACGTGGTAATGAAAGGAAACCTGTTTACACCACATTGTATAAATTCTACCTCCAAAACCTACCATGGCGATCAATGGGTAAGGGCCGAAGTGCTGGTGTTAAAAGATGGTGTTGTCAAACATATCGTACAAGGTGATACCGTACTGGTATATGAAAAACCGCAGTATGATGGCAAGGATAGATGGGTGAAAAAAGCGGGCCTTAAGGATGGTGCCCCAATAACAGGCGGGACCATATCACTGCAAAGTGAAAGCCACCCGGTGGAGTTTAGAAAAGTGGAACTATTTAACCTGGCGAAATACGTCAACAATCCAATAAAGCTTCAGCGCATATTGAAAACATTGAGCACCCGCAATTATTAAAAAGGGTACAGACTTTCTCCGGGCGCTTAATTGGTCACCAATCAGGCAAGTTGGCAAAACTAAAAAGGGTGTTCGCTTATCTGTTATAAAAGGCCTTCACTAACATTGAGCAAACACCCTATCCATATCCCGGGAACGTCTAATCGCTAAGAAATTTTTGTCATTTATATTCCGGTCCCACTACACGAACCTTGTCGATCTGGTTGCCTAATTTTAGTCCAATCTCAATCGAGGCATCCTGCGTAAACCGGTAATGAATGCCAGCGTACACTCTTGAATCGGAAGCTTCTTTCCGCAATTGGCTAAGTGAACTATATTGCCGTGCAGGCAAACCTCTCCATCCATAAGCATCATCCGTTACAGCAATGTCACCAAACTCTTTTATTAATACCTGGATAACTGGACCGAAGAGGCCAACCAGTCCTGAGGGATAATCCGGGTAAGGTGGATTGGTTAGATGAGATAGCCAATTGGCATCTATGTGTCGACGTATATAAGTGATAGGCCTAAGAAGGTTATAGTGATATTTTCCCCTGAACGTATTGATTGGTCCATCCTTTAGTGCTATCCCTGTTTTGGCATAAACCTCGGCAGCTTTCCACAAACCTGAATGTTGGCTTTCCAATACACTTGTTATAACAGAAAGAAAGTGGTATGGTGCCGGAAGGCCTACGCCAGGGCCACCTGCATCGGCCCACCAGTTAGCCGTTGCCTTGTTTTCAGGCGTGCCTGTTATTGTACCCCCCAGGTCATGTACTTCTTTTGCCGCTTTATAAAATGCAGAAGACGGATCTTCAGAATAAGGAACTGGTATTGGTGGCACTGTGGGCTGCAGGGGGTACTTCAAAAATGGCCTTGAGTACTGCAGGTTATCTCCAACTGCTGCCGGAAAGTTCGGTGGCGTAGGAATCCAGGCCCAGGGCTCATTAAGCGGTGTATAGGTTCCGCTCGTTAAGCTGAAGTTATCGGTGGTAGACCAGTTGTAGATAGCCGAAGCAATAGAACGGCCAAATGCTTCAGAGCGTTTCAAAACATTATCTGAGGTCGTTAACTTTAATTGGTTATAGATCGCTATCTCATTCGAATCAATGCTGGCTTTGTTGGCTACAGACAAATTAGCTAAAAACTGTTTGAACATACTGGCCAGGGCAGCATTGGCAGAAGCACTCCACAAATAGTCTTTCGAATGATCCGGTTTTGGCATAGCCGGCATCTGGTAAAGTTTGGGACCAAAACTCGATCCGCCTTTTATGCCGGGCTGTACCGATTCGAACAAGCCGACGCCAATGTAAGCGAAGGCCCTGCCTTGAATCAATGGAGACGGTTGGGGAGTAACGGGACGTTGAAGAACTGTCATGAACTTATACCATTGGTACACTACATCGGCACTTTCGCTTTGCTTAGGGGAACGTTGAGCATTTGTTAAAGATGTTGCATCGGAGGTCAATTGCTCTGGGACAATATCCGTCTTTTTACAGCTATACGGAACAAAGAGCAACAATACAATAAACAGTTTCAAACTAAAACTGTGTTTGATCAGTATTTTCATAACCATTAATTTAAAAATGAATAGAATTGTGAACATGAAATAGCGTGGAAACCGAAAGAAGAAATTGAACCGGCAACCTAATATTTACCAGGACAACTGAATGATTGTAAACACTCATATAGTTCAGTTTAAATCGTGAATAAATGAAGAGTCACAACGTCTTTATGAGTAAAGATTAAGTAATGGTATCCTCCACAGGGAAGAAGATCAGCGTATTTTCCGGAAAGGTGAAGTTATTAGGATGTGGGTAAATAAATTGCAATAGTTAACTTTTTCGCTGAGCGAAAAAGCTTTTCAGACTTTTCATAAAATTTGACTCCTGTATATTATCTTAAAATAACAAAGCCAATGGAACTGTAAAGCCATTGCAAATGCACGTTACAAAGAGGGATTTATAAAGCATTATTCTAAAATAAAGATAAAAAATATTTAATGTTAATCACAACAAATTGGCTTAGTAATTTTCATTTGCTCCCGTAGGCAGGCCCTACCCAGGTTGAATATTTTGATTCATGCGGAACAGATTACCTGGGTCGTACT
>JANPIJ010000168.1:0-13128 GCA_031424955.1 Ferruginibacter sp.
TTCGCGTTGTGATTTAAAGTAAAGTCTGCAAGCACTCTCAGTGGAAAACTCAGAAAAAAAATTATCTATATTCATTTTGCTAATTTATATAGCAAATATACTAAATTAATTAGCTTGCACCTAATTACGGATAGTCATTCACTTTTCATAATGTAGCGAATTGAAAAGTCACCAATTTATCCCTTGCGAAGTATAATAAGGAATGCTTTATCTTGTAACAAATAAAATTGCCTGATTTATTTATTATCTTCTGTTGTAATGGTGCAGGTAAAACAACTGTCTCTTTTTCTATTCTTCCGGAATTATTTGTCTGAAGGATTGCCAACTTCGTGCAGGCTCTTTGCTTCTAAAAACACTTTGCGAAAGGTTGGCAACCCTATTTTGAGGTGCCATTGATTTCATTACACCCCAGCCACTACCTGTTAATCACAATACAAGGATTAATCGGATACCGGCCAAAATCCTGACCATAAATAGCCAGTCCGCCCTCCCCTTCCGTTTGTATTTTGATGGAGATAAAACCTTGAGCTGCCGCCTGCTTCAAATCATTTTTTGAAAGCGGCACTTTTACCAGGTAACCATAAGAACCTGCTTCCCTCAGTTTTTTATCCTTCAACTGGCTATGCCAGGATAATACCCCGCGGTGATCAGCCGGGTCATCGGGCAATGTAACCGTTTTCACTTTTTTATTATTAATAAAAACATCAATTAGAGAAGGGAATGTTGTTTCATCCGTCATCGGGTAAGCATTCGGATTTTTATGCGGTGACACTTTTGCCCCTAACATATAATCCTGGTTGGCATCAAAACCCGCTGCCCTGTCTTTGTCAAACAATTGCTTGGCAGAAGCCTCAAACAGAACATAAGCAGTTTTACTGTTCGTAATATTTGCAGCCGCTGAAACAGGAACCCGGTATTCAATAAAACCTTTCCCAGCCCCATTCACTTTTAACCCGTTCAGCACATCCCAGCTTTTTTGCGACCATTCAGATTTTACAAAACTGTTGGGCTTTACATCAATGATGGTGGTGTTGGCTTTGTTTTCATTCGATTGAACAACAAAATTCATGAAGTTATGATGCAGCACATTTCCTTCGCTATCAGTAAGTGTTAATTGAACGATACCCAGTCCTCCAAAACCCGGAGTTTTTATTTTAAGAGGACTCAGTGATTGCTGCATCCATGGCTTGTAATCAAAAGGGATTTTCCCTTTGGTGATGGATTGTGTTTCGCCCGTTCTATCCAAAAAATCAACTGCGTACTCAATAAAAAGCTGGTTGCCTTTGATTGATTTACCCGACATTACGGAAATATACAACGGCACTTCCAGCGACTCATTTGCAGTGACTGTTTTGCATATTTCGTTGCCGGTGGATAAGTAAAATACAGAATGAAAATCTTTATCCGTCATGCCGGGCACCATCTCTTTTAAACCGGTGAATTTTTGAGTACGGTCAAAACGCCAATAACCATTCCATTCATTGATCACATCATGGTGTTCGGTATATAACCATCCCGCCATCTTTGGATGTTGGCGAAAGCTATTCATCATCCGATGATAATCCCAGCTCCAGTCCACATCACCGGTGCTGCCATCATATCCCCATACATTACCACATTCTGAATTAATATTCGGTTGATTGCCCTGTTTAAATCCTTTTTCAAAATGAAAAGTACTTCCTTCAAATGTATTCTTGTCAATATTGGCCAGGTGCTCTTCCCATGCCCAGCCGGGCAGGTATTCATGCCAGGAATTGATATCCGTTTCAGTATGCCCCCTTCCGCAGCAGATAGAATTATCCTCTACCAGCCTGGTGGGATCAAGCGATTTAGCCAGGTAATACATAGACGCTACCCAGTTTTGTGTGGCCGGTAAATATTGCGAATTGGTTTTCCCCTGCTCTGTTACTTTGGTGGTAAGCCCCCATGTTTCGTTGAAAATGATCCAGGAAAAAATGGCCGGATGATTGTAATCTCTTTTGATCATCTCCCTTAAAGTATACTCCGATTCGGCCTGCATTTTTTCACCGGGTTCTCCCCACGAATTGGGTAAATCCGACATCACCAGCAAGCCCAGTTTATCCGCCCAATATAATTTACGGGGTATGTCAATTTTGATATGTGTCCGAATGCCATTTAAGCCAATGTCTTTGGCCAGCCTGATCTCATTTTTCATAAAATCATCGGTAGGGAATGTATAAAACCCTTCGGGGTGGTAAGACTGATCTAGTGTTAACTGCAGATAAATGGGTTGGTTATTGAGGGCGATGTAAGGGATATTGGTATTGGGTAAATTAACGACTGATATTTTGCGCATACCAAAATAAGATTTCACCACATCATCCTTTATTTTTATTTCTGTTTCATACAAAAACGGATCTTCCAGGTTCCACCATCTTGCGTTTGGAATGGCTATTACAAAAGCGGCCCTGTCCTTATTTTTGGAAATAACGCCTTTTGAAATAATTGCTGAACCGGGCGTTTTGATAGTAAATGTTACTTCCACATCGGCAGATAATTCATTTGATACAATCACTTCTGCCTTTACGGTATTGCTGTCAATATTGGGTGTAAAATGAATACCCTCCAGGTAAGTATTTCCCCTTGCTTCCAGGTAAATGGTTTGCCAGATGCCCCGGGCATTGCCATATCCCTGTTTGCCATACAAGGTAAAGTCGCGGCGTTTATCATCCACCCTAATCACCAAATCCTGGGACGTATTATACTTTACATTGTTTGTTAATTCAAAGGAGAAAGGCGTGTAGCCGCCCTGGTGTTTCCCAACCAATACACCATCTAACCAAACGGTAGTTTCCCAATCGGAGGCTCCGACAGTGACAAACACCCGTTTATTGGCCCATGATTTTGATACGGTAATTTTTCGTTTGTACCATGCAAAATCTGCTTCATCTTTTACGCCTGACAAAGCCGAACCCCATGGAAAAGGCACATTGATTTTATGACTAAAAACAGCATTACCGCTTTGCCATTTTTTATCCAGCCCCACATTCAGACTATCAAATTCGAATTCCCAAATACCATTCAGGTTTACCCACTCGGTCCGCTCAAAATCGGGGCGGGGGTGTTCCGGCAATGGAGTTTGTTGTGCATTTAGGATAACGGAAAAGCATAGCAGTACAAACAAACATTTTATTTTCATCTGAGTAAATATTTTATTTAATTCAAAATTGATCGATTACCTGTTATAGGTGCATATTAAATCCGATGGTTATCGGATCTAACTACTCAGGCGGCGTAACAAATGCAGTATATAGTTCTTTTTAATGAGGCGTATGGCAGCAATTAAATTAGTTTATTTACCCCTCCGCTTGACCTCACCCCCAACCTCCCGATGCATCGGGACGGGCTCTCTCCGAAGGAGAGGGGAGCCTGACTCTGAATATTCGTAATTACATTCTATTGGCTAATAGGAAGCTAAAAATGATTAACGCCGGCAATATTTTATTGTAGATATAGATTGAAGCCTAACGCTCCATTCACCATTGACCATTGACCACTCGCCAACCTATATCTTTATTCTCCATTTATTCTTCAGCTTGCGCCCAAGCAAAGCATTTGCCTCCGCATCATTTTTGAACTGCTCTTTAACCGGATCCCATTGCAAGGGTCGGTTTACCCTGTAAGCAATGTTCCCGATATTGCATACTGATGCAGTGCGGTGCCCGATTTCCACATCACATACCGGCTTTGTCCGGTTTCTCATGGCACCTAAAAAATCGGTATAATGATTCTCACTTTTGTACACATGCTTTTCCGTTTCACCGATAATTTTCTCCGCCAGGCCAACAGGCGTTGTTTCAATTTTACCCCGCTTTAATTTTATTTCACCCGTTGTTCCAATAAAATGAATGGCGTTATTCCATTCCCATTTTTCGTGCGTCATGATGATGCCATTGTCGTAGCGGTAAGTTAGGAACGGATGCTCTTTGCCGTCGGGAGCAATTACTTCCACCGGGCCGCTATGGTCCATATCCAATGCCCATTGAACAATGTCGAACATGTGTGCGCCCCAGTCGGTTACCATACCGCCTCCAAATTCACGGTAGTTACGCCAGTTGGGATACACGTCTTTAGATGTGGGCGGAGCCAGTTCCGAATTATATGCAACGGCTTCGTTTGGCCCCAGCCAGGCACTCCAATCCAAACCGGCAGGTATCGGCTCTGCGGCAAGATCATACTTTACCGGTGGCGGCCCTACATTTACTTTGATGCTTTTAATTTCGCCGATATGGCCATTGCGGATTAATTCCACAGCCTGCCGGAATTCAGCCCAGGAACGCTGCATGCTGCCGGTTTGAAATACACGGTCATATTTACGTGCCGCATCTACCATTGCCCTGCCTTCCTTTACAGTAAGCGAAAGCGGCTTTTCACAAAAGATATCCTTTCCTGCCTTTGCGGCTCTTACCGCCATGGCTGCATGCCAATGGTCGGGTGTAGCAATTACCACTGCATCCACATCTTTTCTTTCCAGTAATTCCCGAAAGTCGTTGTACACCGGTATTTCAGCATAAGTTCCCAACTGCGTGTTTTTGTTATGCAGTTCCTTCATTGAATTAATAGTTAGCTGCGCCTTGTCTTTATACACTTCGCTTAAAGCCACAATACGAACTGCACCTGTTTTAAGAAAAGCTCCCGTTAACCCACGCCCCTGTTTTCCCGTACCAATAAAACCCAGGTTGATCATATCACTGGGAGGAATATACGAAGTGCCATCTGGCTTTTTACCACCTAATACAAAACGTGGTAAAATCAAAAATGCGGTTATTGCTTTAGCGCTTGTTCCAACAAAATTTCTCCGGGTAATGGATGATGATTTTTCTTTTTTCATTTTCAATTAAATTAATAATGGATGTTATAATGAGTGAATAGATTTTAAGCGTTTAAGATAAGCCATAAATGTATCACTGGAGCAAGCTGCTGAAAATAACTCCTTTTTTAAAGATGATTATATTGGAAATTACCATTTCCCCCCAGCCACCATACATTCTGAAGCCACTTATTCAGTTCCCTGATTTTTGACATTTTTTATGATATACCGGATTCCCGGGTTCCTATAATAACACCTGGGCCTTTTCACCCAGGCGATTTTTTAACTACCCACGTTTTTTTATGCTATTTCATATTCTCAATCCAATCCTTTATCAACGCTAATCCTTCTGCATGAATTAAATTTCTTCCCAACTCGGGCATTCGTTCACCGGGTGCCTGTGTTTGCATGCGGTACCAAAGGATGGAGGCATTGGCATCACCGGGTAAAATATCCACCATTCTCCCACCGGAACCCTTGCCTGCTGCTACCGGAGCTTTATTGATGCCGATGGCTGTCGGATCCTTTTCCTCTTTATCTAAAAACAACCCGGAACTTTGCGCAGGGCCCTCCCTTCGATGGCAATGAGCACAATTAACATCGAGGTATGCACGGGCACGGGAATTTAAATCGCCTGTGGTGGGATCATTCCAAACCGCCATTTTTGGTATAGCGCTTTTTGCAGGCACATTCAATAACATCTTATGTGCTTTCCAGTAATCAATTTGATTGTTGGTTCCTGGTGAGTATTTCAGCTTACCATTTAACTGCGCCACTGTTGGCCCGATTGGTTTAAGCAAATCATTAACGTTGTGGCAACCCTTGCACTGGTTCTGATTGGGAATTACATATCGCACCTGTTGCTTTTTACCGGCCTCATCAATAAATTCCACCTGCCTGTCATCACCTGCTATTTCCAAAAATGCTTCTGTCTGTTCATCATTCCATACATAGGTGATGGCCTTCCATTCATTGGCCTCTTTTATCAATAATCTTGTTTCGATGATATTTTTATTCTTTCCGGGCTTGCGGAAATCAGCAGGATAATAAAATGTTTTGATGAGCAGGGTGCCGGCAGGAAAATCCAGTACGCCCTTCGATTGATAGTTTACAGAAGTTCCCGCAGGCAAGCGGACAAATCTTGCCTTCTCCGCATAATCTGAATACAACGGTGTATTTAACGCATACGGAACCACTCCCTGTTTGGGCCGGAGCATTGCCAGTCTCCCTTCAAAGATTTGCCAGTCCGATAGTTTCTCCGGGTATGTGTTGCCGTTATTGCCGATAAAGGAATACGACCCTATCAAACAAATCGCTCCAAGTATTAACACCCTTAACATAACCAGCTATTTATTGCAATTAAAGCCTTCTGTCACAATCGCCAAACCCTTAAACTGGTGCGCCGCATCCAGGTTTACAATGGATTGGTTTTTATTATTTACAATGGTGATACACTGGCCCGCAATCCAGTTTCCATTTGCATCCAGCAACGAAGGATTTTTTATTCCATCGTATAAAATATGCGGCACCTGTTCTCCATATTTGCTACCCAGCAACTGGCTCAACCGGTCAGTCCCAACGGGCGGCCCTGCTCTACGTTCATACAGATTGTCATGTATAGCAATGGCAGAAGGGAAAGGATCGTAGGCGGTATCTTTTATTGGTTTGCCGGTAGTAAAATAACTGATGATGCCGGTACCCACACTCTGGTTATTCAGTATTTCATTTTGGTATACTTCTACTTCCTTTGATGCAAGTATCAGCAACCCCGTTCCGCTGGGAACCGTAGCAACGATATTTCCTTTGGGTGCAAAGTTTACATAATTGTTATCGTGTATTTTATTATGGTGCACTTTCACCTGTCCGCCTTTTTTAAGTACGAGGTCAGGCAGATCAAATACCAATAACCCACCTGCATTTTCGTAGGCTTCATTTTCAAAAACATCCGCCCTTAGTGAATTTTCTATTTCAATACCGGCCACATTGTGAAATGCCGTGCAATGCTTAACAACAATATCTTCCGACTGTCCAACATAGATACCGGCATCAGAAGCGCCAATGGCAGTACACCGGTCAATCAATACCTGTTTACATTGTACGGGGTAAATACCATAACCGCCATTTTCCGGTCCCGGGGTACCAGTCCATTCCGTTTTTACATTGACAAAACTAATACCCGTTACATGCATCGTTTTAATAGCATCTCCTTTGGCATCCTGTACGGTGAATCCTTCCAGCAGTATGTCTGTTCCATTGCTTATCCGGATGCCTTCTGCGCCATCGGTTTGTCCTTTAAAACTAAGGATGGTTTTGTCCATGCCCTTACCACGGATGGTTATTTTTTTCTTGCCTTCTAAGGAAAGCGTGTTAGTTAGGGTGTAAGTACCCTCCGGTAATTCTATCACCGAGCCTTGCTCTGCGAGGATCATTTGTGACTGGTACTTTTTTTGAAAATCTTTTTGGGAATAGGCCGGCAGCAAACCGATGCTGCAGGTAAAAAAGAGGATGGCAATATTTTTCATACAGACTGGTTTTGAATGAGCAGATCGTTTGTAAATTTATAAGAAATTTGAATGGTATGGTAAAAAAGGGAAAAACAAGTAGGATAAACAGCAGGCGCACCCGTTGGGGTATTGACACTCTTAGCTGAACAGTATTTTGTAACCTGAAGCGTTGCTTCTATCCCGGTTAAATTAATCGCTTTTTTCCTTTGGATGGTGGTAAAAAGTTTTCGCCGGTTACCACTTTTTTTCCAGTTTGTGCTTCCAGTTGTAAGCGGGCGTCTTTTGCAATCTTCCCACCCTTTTTGCCTGCTGTTGCATTTTCCGTTAAACCTTTTGCTTCCTCTGTTTCTGCAATCTGGCGGGTACTCAATTCAGCCAGTGCGGAAAATATTAATTCAGCCTCACTCATGTGGTCCCGGAGATTTTGAGATTTTAATCCTTTGATTGATTTATGGTCTTTAGCTGTAATGCCGGTCCATTCCTGGTGAATGATATTGGTTAATAAGGCAAACTCATCACCTTTTTTTACACCGTTGTCTTTCCAGTAATCCGTCAGCTTATTCCTGGTTTCCTGCCCGGTCATGCGTTGTTGTATCCATTTTTCGGATCGACCCAGTTTCTGCCAGTTTTCCCGGGCTCTGTCAATACCTTGTCCCGGATCAGCTATTTCCTGCATGCGTTCGTATCCTACTTTTGCCAGCCATTGTTTGAATGGCTCTGCTTTAGGAGAAGGGATGGATTGGATAATCCTAAGTAATGTTTGAGTGTTTGCCACATCGGTTTCTCTCATTTTACCATCAGTTGCTTTTAATTTCAACTGTCGACAAATTGTCGACAGTTCAAGTCCATCTTCTGTTTTAACCCTTAATTTCATTTTAAACCAGTAATCTCTTGGGTTGGAACTACCGGTTAAAATTTCCACTACATCAATGATCGAAAAATACCATTGCTCTTCCTTTTCATCCCAATGGCTACGTACCTGTTTGCTTTCAAATAATTTTATGTTGCTCATAACTTTACTATTTCCGGTAAAAATAAACATAATTGCTAATTTTTTTAGCTTTTATTTTTACGTAAACCTGGAATCTAATTCCGGGTTAAATCGCCTGACTAAAAATCTACTCATTCCGTTTCTTTTTGGCTCAAAATCTCAACACGCCGGATGTCATTTTTCATCAGCAATGCAAACAACACTTATTCCAGTGCCGATCTTACTTCACCGACAAAGCGGGCTACCTTCTCTTTCGGATCACCTTTGCCCAGTGTTTCGATGGGGATAAAACCACGGTAACCGGATGCGTTGATTATTGTAAATAGCTTTTTTAAATTTGTTTTTTCTTCCTTTCCATTTATCAACAAATTTTCTTTGATCTGCCAGTTAACTGCATAGGGAATAGTGCGCCTGATTTGTTCATACGGATCACCGATGCTAAAACTTCCGATATCCAATACTAACCCAAACCATTCCATATTCACCATTTGAAAAACTTTAATCACGTCATCGGCAGTCTTTATAAAATCATTGTGGTTTTGAAGCGCAACGATCACGCCATGTTGCTGACCATAGGCCACGCACTCTTTGATGTCGGCAACCATCCACGCAGCAATTTGATCCCATGAATATTCTTTTGGAACCAGCACACCCGAAAAAATGCGGATCACCGGTGCACCTAATTTTGAAGCACATTCAATCCATTGCTTTATTAACTGAATATCTTCTTTGCGTTTAATGGGATCCGGATTGGTAAAATCATTTTTAATGCCGGTGCCGCTGATGGATACGCCTGATAAATGCGCCTTTCGTTTGATATGATAAATGTATTCATCGGATGGAACCTGCGGGTAACCCGGAAAGTAGTAGCCTGTCAGGTCTACCCCGTCAAAATCATGCGCAGCACAGAAGTCGATTAAATCATCGAGGCTCATTGTTTTTGCTCTCAATGGATCGTTGAAGGAATAGGCGTTCAGGCTAATTTTAAGCTTGTTATTTTTCTGCTCCTGCCCGGTTCTGTTGCCCTCCATTTTCTCCATTGTATCCAATGAAAAAACAGATGGGGCAATCAGCATCGATTTTACAAAATCTCTTCTTGCGTTTTTAGTTTTCATAATTGAGTGCAGGTTTTATAATTCATTTATGATTTAATTATGTAAGGAGATCTTTTATGGCAGAGGCGCCGAGCTAAAAAAACTGCTAAAAAATTAATTACTTATTCGTGCCCTGGTAATTTTCAAATACAACAAAAGTAACTGACAGACACAGGACAGGAGTCCTGCGCCTATCAGTTACTTTTGTTGTATCTCACAGTGCGTATAATGTCGCCACCCCTACTTTAGCTTTTTGTACTGAATTGAAAAATATAGCAGCTAATTTTACCGAAATTACATTTCAATGCAGGATAAAGTTTCCACCCTTTAGAAAGTGTAAACCTTATACGCCTACGGCAACAACATTCAACATGTCATAATAAAAATACACTGTGTTACATCTTATAATATTGCTCCCATCCCTTTCTGGGTGGTGGCCCCACCAGTAATTCATTACCCGCCTCGTTGTTGGTGATCTGCTTTTTCTTAGGGTCGAACACCAGTTTGGTATTTAGGCGCTGAGCCAATACACCCAGAGCCATTACCTGGCATAATGGACCCGCGATATCAAATGAAGAACGGCATTTTTCTTCGCCCTTGCATGCCTTCAGGAAATTGGCAAAATGATTGGATGGACTTAGTGGTACAACGGGAAGCTTCGCTTCCATATCTTTTGCTTTCTGTGCCGGGATAATTTCCAACCTTGATCCGTGTGAACCACCTTTAAAGGTTAGCTCCTTGCTATAAATAACTTTGCCAGGACTCCTTTTTGTATTAACTGCCCCGGTACTGGGAGGAGGAATATTTTTTGCTCTAACCTGTTCGCCGTAAGCGTCCGGCAGTTGGGGCAGGTTGTTAACCCCGTCATACCAGGAAAGCTCCAAAGCAGGCATGTTTGCACGCTTTGGAAATTTAAACACGAGTGTAGAGCCCTGTGGAAATAAAAAGGGGCTATGCCCTTCCATATAAACAGGATCCACTTCTGTAGGTAATCCCAGGTTTAAAAACTGGTGCGCTGTATCAATGATATGGGCACCCCAATCTCCCAGGGCACCATTCCCAAACTCGAACCAGGAACGCCAGTTGCCATTGATATAACCCTGGTTGTATTCTCTGAACGCTGCGGTGGTCAGCCATTTATCCCAATCCAATGTGCCAGGCATGCGCTGCGCCGGAAGAAAATCAGACACTTTCATACCGTGCCAGCGTCTTTCGCTATTCATAAAGGCTGTTATTTTTGTAACGTCTTTGATGATACCGGCTTCTGTCCATGCTTTGAACTGGAAATAATTTTCTTCTGAGTGGCCCTGGTTACCCATCTGGCAGGCTACCTTGTATTTTTGTTCGCCCTTCATCATGATTTCTACTTCATTGAATGTATGGGCCATTGGCTTTTCCACATACAGATGTTTGCCCTGGTTCATAGCCAGCATGGCTAACGGGAAATGGGAAAAATCGGGTACGCCTACTGTAACTGCATCAAACTCTTTACCTATTTTATCAAACATTTCCCTGAAATCCTTGAAGCGTTTTGCACCTGGAAACAGGTTCATATTTCCCAAAGTATGAGGCGCTCCCATGTCTACATCGCACAAGGCTACGATATTTACTAATCCCGTGTTGTGCAGGGCCCTGATAATTTCTCCGCCCCGGTTGCCAATGCCGCAACAGGCCAGGTTTACTTTATCGCTGGGTGCAATATGCCCAACCGATTTCCCCAATACATAGGACGGGAGAATCATACAACCGGCTGCTGCGGCCAATGCCGACGAACTTGTTTTGAGAAAGTCTCTTCTTTTCATATAGTTTTTTATTGATCGTTGACGTTGAAAATTTAATGCAATTTTAAAAATTCTTTTTTTTAGGCGAAGGCAATGTAATCAATTTTTTATACGCCTGCTCAAACCTTCAGCGATGCTTTAATTTTTTTCATGTTTTTGTCATTGATAATTAAGAAACCCGTTTTAATAGATATACCAGGCTTTTCCGCGATATCCTTCATTATAATTTTCTTACTACTGTTGATGATGTAATTTTTTTTAACAGCAATTTTGGTTTGACAATCGTAATTAATTAATTAGAAACAGTCCCTAAAGAAAAGCGGAGTATTTCCAGAAAAAGCGACATGGTTAATTAATAGAATGAAAGTAGATAAATGGTTTAAATAAAACCTTTAACTTTTAATAAATAACTACGAAAACGATTTCGTGATTAATCAAAAGCAAATCGTTGTCGTTCTCATTCCGAGCGTAGTCATCTGGCTGAAGCAAATAGGAAATGCCAGTATTTTCGATCGCAATATGAGTATTTTATTCCCCAGTCACAATGGTAAAAAAAATCTATCCTTTATCGCTAATGCCGGTTTCACACAACTGAAAGATGATAACTACCAATTAAAAAGTATTGGCAAAAAGAACAAGTTTCAACACACCGCTTACAACCGGTAAAGCTTATATTTTTTATTCACCGATCAGTCAGCCGTCAGCTTTGATAAGGACTAATCCGAAGTACGATAATCTTTTACGAAATGGTATACTGTAAACGAGATTACCAAATTTTGAAACAACCCGTCATTGAAAAAAAAGAAAATTGCTGGCGTGTTTATTGATTCTTATTGTTAAGAAAACTGTGATTCAATTAAACTAGTTTCTCGCACAGCATTTATAATAAACAAAACCAATCTTATATGAAAATATTGTTTCTGCTTCCGGCCTTATTCATTTTTCAATTTTCTGGCGCCCAAAAAGTCAATCAATGTGGCATCATCATTCCACCCAAATCTACCCAAAGTAAATTTCAATCAGTTTATGAAGCAAGAGGATATATTAATACCATGCTGGATAGCATCCACTGGAAAGAAAATTTTACGGTGCAGGAACAAAACGGGATCAACAATGCCTACGCTACCATCATGAACAACCGGCGTTACATTATTTATGACAATGGTTTCCTGGAAAACCTGGATGGAGTTGCCAATACCAGGTGGGCTTCCATCAGCGTGTTGGCCCATGAGATGGGACATCATTACCGGAATCACCTGGTGGACGCCCGGGGAAGTACACCACCCAAAGAAATAGAAGCGGATTATTTTTCAGGATATGTGATGGCGAAACTGGGAGCCAATATGGAAGAGGCATTACAGGGGATGTCTGTCATTGCTTCCCCGCGTGCGAGTGCATCACACCCCGCCAAAAATGACCGCCTGGATGCTATTGCAAAAGGATGGAACTATGCTAAAGGAATTACCAATAGCGCCCCTACAGGTAGTACCACCCCTGCCCCGCAACCTCAGCAAAATCCACCGGCAGCAGGTAACGATGCCAGTTGGATTTACCTGTACCTGTATGGTAATAGCGACATGACGGTTTATCTTTCTGATGACGGTAAATCTTATACTGAAGCTCCCTTAACCACCACGCAGCCCTTTGTATTTAAATTTGATGTGTACAATTACGGTTGGATGAGATTTGGCAGGGATAACCGATCCAGGAGATACCAGCTTGCTCACGGAAAAGATTATGCGATCATCTGGAGCCGGAGAACAAATAGCTGGACGCTGGTGCAGGTACCCTAAATAGTTAGTGCATTTAAAACCAATTTTGATGAATCTTAACCCACATTGCAGCTACCCATAGCCAAGTTGAGCAATAGCAGGGGTTTCAAATTTTTCGGGTGGCGGTTTGTGTACTACAAATTTGATTTGCTTAA
>JANPIJ010000169.1:0-14580 GCA_031424955.1 Ferruginibacter sp.
TGGGGGGTGGCGAATTGTCAAAAATAAATTCAATTGATTTATCGGGACTGGATAGCCGAATAAAGGATGCTCAATTTTTAGCCGCCTGCGATGTAGACAATCCTTTGTGTGGTGAGAAAGGGGCATCTGAAGTGTATGGAAGACAAAAGGGCGCTTCCGATGAAGATGTCTTTACATTGGATGAAGGGCTTCATCATTTTGCACAAATTGTAAAGCAACAGCTTCATCTCGATATTGAAGATGATGCCGGCGCAGGTGCAGCAGGTGGAATGGGAGCGGGTGTGATGATTTTTTTGCAGGCTACCCTTCAGCGGGGGGTAGATATCGTTTTAGAAGCTACCCTTTTCCACGAGAAGATAGAAGGCGCCGACCTGGTAATTACCGGGGAAGGAAGTATCGACTTTCAGACAGCTTTTGGAAAAACACTTTACGGAATAGCACAAATTGCAACTAAAAAAAATATTCCACTGATAGTGCTTGCCGGAAGTTTGGGTGATGGCTATAAATCGCTGTATGAAAAAGGATTTACGGGCATCTTCTCTATTATTGATAAACCAATGTCGCTGCAGGATGCGATTGCTGATACAACGGTATTGCTGGAAAACGCAGCGGAGAATGTTGTTAGATTATGGATAAAAAAAATAAATACATAAATATTTAAATTAAAAAAAATGAATGAATCAATTAACAAGTATGCAAAAATTGGCCTGATACATTTTATGGCCTATCCTGCCACCATTAAAGGCGAGGGGCCCATTGAAGAGACGATCCGTAAAATTGCCATCGATGATTATTTTGAAGCAATTGAAGTCACCTGGATTAAAGATAGTGAAACCCGTAAGAAGGTAAAAAAAATGCTCGACTCTTCACACATGTCGGTTGCTTATGGAGGACAACCACGCCTGTTAACTACAGGACAAAATATCAACGACCTCGACGAATCGAAACGACAAATAGCATTAGCAAATCTAAAAGAAGGCATTGATGAAGCATACGAAATAGGTGCTGTTGGCTTCGGGTTTCTGGCAGGAAAATATACAGAGGACAAAAAAGAAGAAGCATACCAGGCACTGGTGAAGTCAACCAAAGAGCTTTGCGCATATGCCAAATCGAAAGGAGACTTAAAAGTTGCACTGGAAGTTTTTGATTATGATGTAGATAAATGTGCACTCATTGGCCCGGTAGATTTGACAGAAAGATATGCGAAAGAAATATGTGCTGAGTTCGACAATTTTGGTTTAATGGTTGATTTAAGCCACATACCGATTATTCACGAAAATATTCGTCAATCGCTGTTGCCTGTAAAGGATTACATCATTCATGCACACATGGGTAATTGCATGATAAAAGATAAAAATGATCCTGCCTATGGCGATGCACACCCACGATTTGGTTATCCCGGCGGTGAAAACGATGTGAAGGAATTAGTTGAGTATTTGGAAGTCCTTTTGGAAATTGGATATCTTGATCCGAACAACCGAAGATTTTTGAGTTTTGAAATAAAGCCCGTTGGTGATGAAGATGCTGAAATTGTTATAGCTAATGCGAAAAGAACATTAAACCTGGCCTGGGCTTTGGCAAATAATTAAATTATTTCTGAAAAATTAAAATTACTAAAATGAAAATTGTTGTATTAGACGGGTATACCTTAAACCCCGGCGATTTAAACTGGGATGGTCTTAGGGCGTTCGGCGAATTAACAGTATTTGATCGTACTGGTTTTGCACCTGAAAATGTAATCGAAGCCATTGGTGATGCTGATATCATTTTTACAAATAAAACACCACTTCCAAAATCAGTACTCGAAGCAGTTCCTTCTGTAAAATATATTGGTGTTTTAGCTACGGGATACAATGTGGTAGATACCGTAGCTGCAAAAGACCTGGGCATAACCGTTGCCAATATTCCTACTTATGGAACTACAGCTGTTGCACAGTTTACGATGGCGCTGTTGCTTGAAATGTGCCACCATGTTGGCGCACATGCCGACGCAGTTAAAAAAGGAGACTGGACCAATAACGCTGATTGGTGTTTCTGGAATTATCCCCTGATTGAATTGGCTGGAAAAAATTTAGGAATCATAGGTTTTGGACGTATTGGTCAGGCAACTGCAAAAGTGGCTCAGGCATTCGGATTGAATATTTTGGCTAACGATAGTCATCGGGACACTGCATTAGAAAGCGACACATGTAAATATGTATCGCTTGCTGAATTGTTGGCACAGTCTGATATTATTAGTTTGCATTGTCCGCTCTTTGAAAGCACCAAGGGGATAATCAATAAAGACAATATTTCAAAAATGAAAGATGGGGTGATGATTATAAATACTTCACGTGGTCCATTAGTGGTTGAACAGGATCTTTGTGATGGACTGAATAGCGGTAAAGTAGGATATGCAGCAGTTGATGTTGTTTCTTCGGAGCCAATAGCTGCAAGCAATCCTTTACTGGGAGCTAAAAATTGTATCATCACGCCGCATATTGCCTGGGCGCCAAAAGAATCACGTTCAAGATTAATGAATATAGCTGTTGATAATTTAGCCGCATATCTAAGCGGATCACCTGTTAATGTCGTAAACTTATAATAATGATAAAGAAAATTATCAGCACCGAAAAATCACCGGCTGCTATTGGTCCATACAATCAGGGAATTGTTGCAGGTGGGGTTCTATATACTTCCGGTCAGCTTCCTATTCATCCGGTAACAGGTGAAGTGCCTTCGACAATTGAAGAACAAACAACACAGGTTCTTGAAAACTTAAAAGCAATCATCGAAGCAGCCGGCGCCACAATGGATCATGTTGTGAAGTGTACGGTGTACATTCAAAGCATGAATGACTTTGCTGCCATGAACCAGGTGTATTCAACTTACTTCTCTGACAATCCACCGGCAAGGGCCTGTGTGGAAGTTTCTAAAATGGCAAAGAATGCATTAGTAGAAATTGATGCCATTGTGATTGTGTAATTTGATATGCTCATTCATTCGTTGCCAAAGGGAACCTTGAACAAATTGAGATTTTCAATTCAACGATATCATTAATACAACTAAAGTATAAGTTTTGAAAAAAAAAATCAAATTATTTTTCACAATAATATTTTTCGTTCCGATAGCATTATTTGCCCAGAACGAAAAGGAATTATTGTCAGCGGTTCAATTTGAACACATCCGGATTAATGTTGCAGATAAAGAAGCCACCGCTAAATGGTATGTAGAAAATGTGGGTTTGAAAATTGTTCCATCCAATAATAAGGAGTTCATTTATGTGACCGACAAAGACCAGAACTTTATGCTGGAACTCAGCTCCATACCAAACCTGAAAACTAAATATTTTGATATTCATATTGATGCATTTCATTTAGCTTTTGAAGGGCATAAAAGCATTAAAGGGGTAGCTGAAAAAATGCTGGCAAACGGGGGTGTTCAGGAAGGGATACTTTATACAAACAAGATAGGTGATTATGTATTGAATGTTCGGGATCCTAATGGGTTCAATACACAACTGCTTCATCGGGTTAAACCATTCTTCCCAAAGCCGGTAAAGAGTACAATCAGGTTCGAGCATTTTGCTTTCAATACACCCGATCAAAAAACTACCGCATTGTGGTTTGTTGAGTTTATGGATTTGAAAATCCCATGGTCTAAAGACATTGATACACTCAACAATAATTTCCGTAATTATCGTGTTCCGTATGTAGGTGATGCCGGAAGAAACATGTCCCTTGAACTGTTTGGGAAAAAAGAAGTAGATATAACATTCGCCAAAATGAAACACGATGAATGTCACATTGCTTATTTAACCAACGAACCCGAAAAGCTTGCTAATAGAATGGTATATGGAGGGGCTAGAATAATTACACCGGCAAAAAAGCAGCCCAATGGTGATGTTATAATTGATCTGGTAGATACTTCCAACTTCCCGATCCGGCTTATCAAAAGAAAAAAAACGGTGTTGATAAAGAAGCCATAATTCCGGATCAGAATTTCCAAAAACCATTGGTGAGAATAATTTCAATGGCAAGGAGAATGTATTCTTCATCAGGCTGGTAAATGTTTGACACTATATATTGAGACACTACTAAAATTAAATTATGTTGAATCGAATTTTATTTCTGGCGTTCATGGTATTCATAACTATTTACCCCGCCGGTAATACAAATGCGCAATCATTCCCTAAGGCTCCGGCGCCTTTTTTGGGATGGAATAGTTACAACGCTTACGGAACCCACATCAACGAAAAATTAACCTGGGAAAACCTGGAAGCTTTTATCCAAAAACTAAAACCACATGGTTACGAATATTTTGTACTCGATGCTGGCTGGTACAGACATTACGATTTAAAGCCCGGTGAAATATGGCCAACTGATGGTGATAAATCGAATCTGACACTTGATGGATTTGGAAGATTTATTCCAACTCCAAGCTATTTCCCAAATGGATTCAAGGCCATTGTTGATTATGCCCACAAACACGGCGTTAAGTTTGGATTGCACCTTATGCGTGGCATACCTCGTGAAGCCGTCGAAAAGAACCTGCCCATTAAGGGAACAAAATATTTTGCGAAGGATATTGCAAATGTAAAAGACATCTGCGGCTGGAGCAACCTGAATTATGGAATAGATATGAGCAAACCGGGAGCTCAGGAATATTACAACAGCGTAGTTGAATTATTGGCCGGTTGGGGGGTCGATTTTATAAAGTACGATGACATCGTTCATAAACCACTCGAAATAAATGCTGTTGCCGATGCGATTGAAAAAACGGGCAAAAGAATTGTTTTAAGTATTTCTCCTGGCGATGATATTGATCCTAAAAATTTCGATACCTACAGAAGGGCGGATATGATCAGAATTTCCCGTGATATATGGGATTTGAGAGAAGACATTGAAATATCGTTTGATCGATGGGACAGTCTGGTAGTAAATGCCGGTAAAGGTTTTTGGTTGGATATGGATATGATTCCTTTTGGACACATACGAGTAAATTATCCGCTTACAAAAAACAAATTGAGTTCGGGTAGAGGATATGAGCGAATGGATTATTTTAGTACCGCACAAAAGAAAAGTTTTATAACTCAACGTGCCATGGCGGCATCACCACTTTTTATGGGGGGTACATTAACATCTTCCCCCAATACTGTTTTTGAATTAATAACAGACCACGACATGCTGGCCTGTAATCAAAACGGTGTAACGGGCAAATTAGTGACAAGAATTTCCGACTACAGTGAAAAAGTGGATGTGTGGAAGTCACCCAAAAAAAATAATGATAACGAAGGATGGATAGGTGTGTTCAACCGGAATCCCTATCGGGAACTCATCAAATTAGAAAAACTAAAATTGGGATTACAGCCATATGTAAAATATGACCTGTATGATATTTGGGGGAAGAAAATTATCGAAGATGCTGCATTTTTTATATTTGAAATTCCTGCCGATGATGTAATCTTTATCCGTTTTAAGGCAATACAATAGTATAGCTTATAGGATGTTTTTGCTATTACAGTTATCATATTAGCTTGTCTAAACAAGATATCAATTCCAAAGCTGAAGCCTGTCAATAAAATATTCCATGAAGTAAAAACCCAGATATCTGCTTCGGGCGCTAATGATTAGGTTGTTTTGTATAACCGGGCAATTCTTGAGGTCAAAAGAGCAATCTGACGAATGCATCTGTTTATATATTTGGTTGATGACATTTTTGATTTATACGGGAATTTAATCCGCTTGTCAAAATGGGAGGGGACACAACCTTGGGTGAGATTAGAATTACTGTTTGTTCAGCAAAAAAGATTACATCAAGATTACGGATAAAAAATAGTCAATACCTCGAACATTTTTATTATTAAGCATAGCTGTTGCATTTAATGAGACTTCGATGCCGAGTAAAACTTATAAAGACGCCCCATATGACCGTTGCACTTTTTATACCTTGTTACGTTAACCAGTTTTATCCTGATGCTGCTAAAGCAACTTTGCAATTACTGAAAAAGTTAGGAGTAAATGTGGTGTATCCCCCCAAACAAACCTGCTGCGGACAACCGATGGCAAATTCCGGTTTCGAACATCTTTCTCAGGGATGTAACGACCTTTTTATAGAAAACTTTTCAGGCTTCGATTATATTGTTGCACCTTCGGCAAGTTGTGTATTGCATGTGAAGGATCATCTTCATTCACACGAAAATGAAGCGGAGGCTACAATCATTCGCTCAAAAATTTATGAGCTGGTCGAGTTTATTACCGACGTACTGAAAGTTGAAAAGCTCGAAGCAACTTTCCCCCATAAAGTAGGTTTGCACCATAGCTGTCATGGCTTGCGTGGACTTCACCTGGCCCAAATGAGTGAGTTAAATGCTGCCCCTTATTCAAAGCCCGAACGTTTGTTAAATATGGTACAAGGACTTGAACAGGTTACGCTTGATCGTGCTGATGAATGTTGCGGATTTGGCGGAACCTTTTGCGTGGCGGAAGAAGCCGTTTCAGTAAAAATGGGAAAAGACAGGGTTACAGATCATACAAAAAATGGTGCAGAATATATCACATCTTCAGACCTTTCCTGCCTGATGCATCTCCAGGGAATTCTTCACAGAAATAAGAGTACGGTTAAAATAATACATATCGCTGAAATTTTAAACGCAAAAAAATGAAACAGACACATACGGAGACAAGAGACCATGCGACACTGGCAAAGGAATTCATTAAAGATGAGGAGCATGTTGACTGGCACGATGGAGCACTTTGGTATATTAGGGAAAAGCGAGATATTGCTTCGAAGCAAATACCCGAGTGGGAGCAATTGCGTGAAGCCGCTTCGGCTATTAAAAGCAATGTCATTTCAAATCTTCACGAATACCTTTTGCAGTTTGAGGCAAACCTTGTGAAAAATGGTATTACAGTTCATTGGGCGGATACAGCTGAAGAGCATAATGAAATTGTTCATGCTATTTTAAAATCGAAGGGAATTACCCAAATGGTTAAAAGTAAGTCGATGCTGACAGAAGAATGTAACCTGAATGAATACCTCGAAGAGCATGGAATTGGAGTTATCAATTCTGATCTTGGCGAATATATACAACAGATCGACAACGAACCTCCCAGTCATATCGTACTTCCCTGCATCCATAAAAGAAAAGAAGAAATTGGCGAGCTTTTTCACGAACATCTAGGTAGTGAAAAAGGCATGACTGATCCAACAAAGCTCACAAGAGTTGCCCGAAAACATTTACGTAATGTATTTGTAACCCGACGGGCAGCATTAACGGGTGTAAATTTTGCGGTGGCCGAAACAGGTGAATTTTTAGTTTGTACCAACGAAGGAAATTCAGATATGGGTACACATCTATCCGAGGTGCAAATTGCATCTATGGGTCTTGAAAAAATTATTCCTGAGAAAAAACATCTGGGTATCTTTTTGAGGTTGCTTGCCCGAAGCGCAACCGGTCAGCCAATCACTATATATTCAAGTCATTATAGAAGGCCGAGAAAAGGACAGGAGATGCACCTGATTTTGGTGAACGCCGGACGCACGAGGCAGTTGGGGCGCCCCGAGTTCAGGGACTCCTTAAAATGCATCAAGTGCGGCGCTTGTATGAATACATGCCCTGTTTACCGAAAAAGTGGCGGATTAAGTTATCATAATACGATTTCCGGTCCCATAGGTGCCATTCTTGCGCCAAATCTCGATATGAAAAAACACGCCGATCTGCCATATGCTTCCACGCTCTGCGGCTCGTGTACCAATGTTTGCCCGGTAAAAATTAACATTCATGAGCAGTTGTATCAATGGCGGCAGGTGATAGTTAAGGAAGGATATGCCGCCAATACAAAAGCTTTGGGCATGAAGGCGATGGCCTGGACATTGTCTTCGCCAGGCAATTTTAAAAGCGTAGGAAAAGCAGGGCGATGGTTTATGCACAACATACCATTCGTGGTAAATAACAAGTTTAACACATGGTACAAACAGCGGGACATGCCCGAAGGACCAAAAGAATCTTTTGCTGATTGGTATGCAAAGGAGGGTGGGAAAGATAAGCCCTGACCTTAAAGGGAAAGATAGTTTTTTGAACCCAATTTTAGAATAAATAATAAACACCCTTGAATCGCATTCTTGTATATTATTAAAATATCAGCCCATTAATAATAGCTCCCTTGGGAGCGGGGAACAACATTATGACTACACGTGAAAAAATACTCGAAGCAGTTTTACAAAATCAACCTGAGTTAAAACCGTTGCCAGATATAAGTATGTTTAAGGGTGACAGCACCAATGCAATTCAGCGGTATATAGATATATTTAAAACCATTGGCGGCTCGCCGTACCTGGTAGAGAGTTATGATGTGATTAAAGATGTGATCAACGAAAATTTCGATGTTAAAAAACGTATGGTAACTACGCTTACCCAACTGAGTGAAAGCATAGAATTGATATCAGATTCGGTAGATCCTTCCACCTATGAGGATGTTGAACTGGCAATAATACAAGGACATTTTGCCGTTGCGGAAAATGGGGCAATATGGTTGACAGAAGATATAATGGGGCAACGGATTATACCCTATATATGCCAGCATCTTGCGGTAGTGGTTTCCGCCGAAAGCATTGTGCCTACACTACATGAAGCTTATGAAATAATCGGGAAAGGCGATTATGGATTTGGCGGCTTTATTGGTGGACCTTCTAAAACTGCCGACATAGAGCAGGCATTGGTTCTTGGCGCACACGGACCTTTGACAATGACGGTTTTTATACTCAACACGAACGGGAGATAACTTTTAAGTCATGTGACTTACCATAAAACCTGGGTGTTGTGTACAGCTGCGTATAAGTATGCTGTACAAGTGAGTGACACAACGATGCCGCCATGAAAAACAAATGCCGGTCAACCAAAAAAAAGAATCTAACAAACGCTATATATAACATCAACCAGAAACTAATATGAACTGGACACAGGTAATGAACCCACTATCAAATCTTGCATTGTCGGCGCTTGTTGCATCCATACCGATCCTGTTCATTTTCTGGGCATTGATAATAAAGAAAATGAAAGGTTACCAGGCAAGTTTGCTAACTGTGCTGGTAGCAATTTTGGTAGCGGCAACGGTCTACGAGATGCCGGTAAAACTTGCCGTACTTTCCACGTTACACGGAGCCATGTATGGGCTGTTTCCCATCTGCTGGATCATAATAGGAGCAGTGTTTTTATTTAACATTACGGTGAAAAGCGGGCAATTTGAGATCATCAAAAATTTCATGGCATCAATAACCCCCGACCGAAGGTTGCAGGCCATTTTAATTGCTTTCTCGTTTGGTGCTTTTTTAGAAGGTGCTACCGGTTTTGGCGCACCTATAGCCATAAGTGCTGCTATGCTGGTTGGTCTTGGTTTCAATCCTTTGTATGCAGCCGGACTGTGTTTGATAGCGAACACAGCGCCTGTAGCTTTTGGCGCCATCGGTACACCCATTATTACTGCAGCAAAAGTTTCTGACATTCCGGAAATGGCGATATCTCAGTTGGTGGGCAGAACTTTACCTGTTTTATCAGTAATTGTTCCATTGTATTTGGTAACACTAATGGCGGGCTTTAAAAAGTCGATGGAAGTACTGCCGGCAATATTGGTATCTGGAATTTCTTTTGCATTCTTCCAATGGTATTCATCCAATTATTTAGGTCCGATGTTGCCCGACGTATTAGCAGGACTTGCTTCCATTATTTGTTTGATGTTCCTCTTAAAGTACTGGAAGCCAAAAAGTCTGTGGCGTTTTAAGGAAGAGCCGCAGGTAACCATTGAAACTAAGTTAAACTATTCGACAGCGCAGGTAATAAAAGCATGGTCACCGTTCATCATTATGACAATTATGGTAATTGCCTGGGGACTGGAACCGGTTAAAGCGGCTTTAAATTCAATAGGGCATGTAAAGTTTGATATCCCAGGTTTAAAAGATGTTATATTAAAATCTGATGGTACTCCACTCATAATAAAACCTTTCGAGTTTAATTTTCTTTCTACTCCAGGAACCGGATTGCTGATTGCGGCATTTATCTCGCTTCCTTTAATAAAAATGAGTTTTAAAGATGGGATGAGTAGCTTCCTGGAAACACTAAATCAACTGAAATTTCCAATAATCACGATTGCCTCAGTGGTTGGTTTTGCTTTTATAACTAACAATTCCGGTATGTCTGTTACAATGGCAATGGCACTTGCAAGTACAGGAGTTTTATTTCCTTTCTTTTCACCTATACTGGGATGGCTGGGCGTATTTTTAACCGGTTCCGATACCTCGTCAAATGCACTTTTCTGCAAGCTACAGTTTAACTCCGGCACCGCTATTGGCGTCGATCCGTTAGTAACGGTTGCTGCAAATGCTACCGGTGGAGTTACTGGTAAAATGATCTCGCCGCAGTCTATTGCTATTGGCGCCGCCGCAGTAGGATTAGTAGGCAAAGAAGCGGAACTTTTCCGCTTTACAGTGAAGCATAGTTTCATTATGCTGTTTGTAATTTGTATTCTAACAATTTTACAGGCATACGTTATTCAATGGATCGTTCCCAGATATCAAATGGCTGAAGTAGCAACTGCAGCAGTTGTAGGCAACGTTTCGCAAGGCTTTATTTATTTAGCAGTATTGGTTTTGGTACTGATTGCAATCGCACTGGTTGTCTTTTTGCTTAACAGGAAAAAGAAAAGTGATCTTAACATTTCGACTTCCTAACCTGACAATAATCTTTTTTCTCTACATACAAACCCTGTTACATAAAATTATAGATATGAGTTCCAAAAACATCAACATTAGAAGCGGCTTGCAGGAAACGTACAGTGACATTTATACACCTGAAGCGGTAGAAGCATTAACGGCATTGGCACCTTTCAACAAAGAGATTAAAGAGGCGATGAATGCTAGAATTCTTAGGAGACAAGAGCGGCAACAACAGCAGGTTCCGATTACTTTTCCTGATCCGGAAAGTTATATTCCCCGTACTAGCATAAAAGTGAAGGATGCTCGTGATGGTAATTTTGAAGGCGCTATTATTCCTGCTGATCTTCAACGGCAGTGGATACAGGGAACCGGTCCTGCGGCGAAACCGAATGCGTCAATTGAAAGCAGTATCCGCAATGT
The DNA here is from genome assembly GCA_031424955.1 of Ferruginibacter sp. Lineage (GTDB taxonomy): Bacteria > Bacteroidota > Bacteroidia > Chitinophagales > Chitinophagaceae > Ferruginibacter. The sequence goes on from JANPIJ010000169.1 coordinate 11,110, forward strand.
GGCTTATGCACTGCTATCGGGCGCCGATGGTTGGATGTTTGATGGCGAAGATGCGCTCGGACAAATTGAAACCATGTCGCTAGATAACCAGCGGAACCTAAAACTGGCGATCAGTAAAGATCCCATATTTTTAAAGGCTGCAGAGGTGGTAGCCGCTGAAATGAACAGATGGGCGATAAGTTTTTTTGGCGGGCCCATTATAGGCGATTGGAAAGAACAACTAAACTTCACTACCAAATTGTTTCGTGCCCGCGGGCTTCATCTCGATGATCGTCACATGCTCGATGGCGATGGGGTAGCGATGGCTGCATCCATTGTTGACCTGACTTTATACGTGGTGAACAATTACCAGGAGTTGCAAAAGGCAGGGTCATCTATTGTATTGTATTTACCTAAAATTCAAACAGCAGGCGAAGCGGCGCTTTGGAACGATATGATCATCGCTCTGGAAAATCACCTCGGGCTGCCAGTCGGAACCGTTAAGGTTTACATGTTAGTTGAACAGCTTGAAGCGACTTACCAGTTGATGGAAATTCGTGCTGCGCTGGGAAAACATTTTGTCGGTTATAATACCGGCAGGTGGGATTATATTAATAGCGTTGCCGATGCAATGGCATGGGATAAAAGTTTCATCAATCCCGATATTGAAGCGATCACCATGACGTATGGTTACATGCGCAATTACGAAAACCGGGTAAGGTCTGCGGTAAACACGCCTGATATCAACGGTAATTTTGCGTTGTGGCAAGGAGGTATGGAGCCAAACATTCCGGTAGGTTCTGAAGAGGGTGTTGCAGCAAGTATGAAGAAAGCAGTTGCCGGAGCAGAACGTGAACAGCGTGAGGGAGCCAGCGGAAAGTGGGTTGCGCACTGGAAAATGGTAAACATTGTTCGTCCCGTTTGGGAAAAGCAGGGACAGCAGAACCAGTTGGGAAGAGAATTTCCACGGCTGAGTTATACACAGGCTGATGCTGATGGGCTGATATTAATTGAAACTGCGCCAACAACTATAAGAGGTGCCCGTAATTTGTTAAGTGTTGCCATACAGTATGGAAATGCTTTCGGGCAAGGCATGCAGGCTGCCGCTTTAAAGGCAGCAGATTTCTTTGGTGACGATGATATTTTGTACCTGATGGAAGACATGGCCACAGGTGAGATAAGGTTAAGTATTTTATGGGAGTGGGTACACAAAGGCGCTACTTTAACCGAGGACGATGCATTTACTGAAACAAAAGCTGGCGACGTTTTCTCGATGCAATTATTTGAAAAGCTGTTGGACGAGGAGTATGAAAAGTTATTGCAAGCCGGCAATAAAGATGTGTTTGATTCTTCTAAAACTACTACGCTACCCATATCCAGGGAAATTGCTGTAGCTTATATTCAAAGCGAAGTAAAACTTCCATGGTTCATCGATCTGCTGAATATAAACCTAAACAATACTGATCTTAATGTGGCTAAGGAAAGGATCAATATGTATGTTGAAACGTTTAAAAAAGACGGCACACGTATTACAGGAAATGTAGATTTTAGCGGGTAAAGATGAAGGGATGCACTCAACCGCATGAGAATAATAAGGAACACTTAGAAATGCTGGAAAAACGCACGTCAGGGATTTTGCACCGGGAATTAGGTTGTATGTATAACTGAGCAATTCTTGAGGTCAAAAGAGCAACCCCGACCTGTGCATTTGTTTCTACTTTCGGTTCAGAATTCTTTTGAGGGCAAAATAAACAATATTTGGAAGCGATTACCTTCACTTTTTCTATGGATTGCAGTTCTTTTATGTATTAGCAGCCCTCGACAATATGAAATATTTGCTCCTCAATAGTTCTGCAAAAAAATCCTACAGATTTTAAGCATCCCTATTTTTGAAAATGTTCCAATCGGCGGCTGTTTTCGCAAACAGAGTTAAAACTTTTCAAAAAATAGAGTCTTAACAACTCAAAATGTTTGAATAACGATGAATCGCCACAAACTAAATAAGAAGCCATGAAAATATTTTTGGTTGCAACTCTGATCTGTTCTTTGTTGAATTTGGCACCTGTTGACAAAAAAGATAAAACACCCTGGAGATATATTTTCAATGGTAAAGATTTTACCGACTGGAAATTAGTCGGAAGTACAGGTGTTGCAGAAATAAAAGATTCGGCTTTTTATTGTCACATGAAAGCTAATACCAAAGAGCACACATTTGTAAGCACGAAGGAAAAATATGGCGACTTTATTTTAGAACTCGATGTAAATACCGACCCGGGATATAATACAGGCATACTATTGCGGTGTATTGATAGACCGGTGGATTGTGATACGTGTAAAGTGAGCTTATACGGATACCAGGTAAAAGTAGATCCATCACCTACAAGATGCTGGACAGGGGGGATATTCGATGATTTTGGCGCATCCTGGCGCTGGTTGTATGATTTGGGCAAAGATGAACGTGCCCAAAAAGCGTATACCATTGGTGAGTGGAATCATTTTAGGATAGAAGCAATTGGGCCATCTATTAAAGTTTGGGTAAACGATATACCCGTTACCAACCTGATCAATCAAAAGTATTCGTCAGGCTACATTGCTTTAAAAATACATTCGCTAAATAATCTTCCGCAGGAAGAAAAGAAAATCGGAAGGTTTAAAAACATTAGGATAATCACCGGCCAGCTGCGTAAAAACTTAAAAAAGATGACCCTGCCGCCACTGTATGTGACGTAATTAAAAATAGAAAGTGTTTGGCAATAAAAATTATAAAGTAACCATGATCTCTGTTTCAAGCAACAATATTCTTCTAAAGGCGATTTCTTTGACTGTAATTGGGGCATGTATGCTTTCACCTGGATGTAAGGTTAGTAAAAACCCTAACGCTCATTCAAATAAGGCCGGGCAGCATTCAAATTGTAAGGTTATTCCACTTCCTTACGACCAGGCTTTAAAAAATCCATTGATGGGATTTACCACCCGGGGAATTTACGACCACCCGTGGGCGTCTACCGCTCAAACTTACATTAAGTGGAATGAAATTGAAAATTATGAATCTGACGGGATTGACAAAATAAAGAAATTTTGCGACAGTCTTTGGGCAGGCATTGAAGAAAAAAATATAAAAGTTATACCAAGAGTTTACCTGCATTGGAGTGCTGACAGAAAGTTTTGGCCTGCAGATATGAAGAGTGACGATTATACAAGTGAACAATTTAAGCAACGTGTTGTGCGGCTTGTAAAAAGACTCGGCGAAAGCTGGGACACCGATCCGCGGGTTGCATTTGTTGAAATTGGAATTTTTGGCTTGTGGGGCGAACAACATGGTCCCCTTCCGACAACAGAAATGCAGGATATAGTGGGTGATGCTTTTGCTAAGGCCTTTAAAAATAAAAAGGTTTCAGTAAGGCATAATTGGCGAGCTTTCCTGGGACATCCTTTTGGAGTATATTGGGATTCCTGGGCACATTACGACCAAATGTGGCCGCATGGTGACAG
>JANPIJ010000170.1:0-18394 GCA_031424955.1 Ferruginibacter sp.
CTTTTACCAGCCTGTGTTTTTCTTCCATCGTTTTACGGTCAATGGTTTTCTTTGCAATCATCTCTTTCCAAAACTTATTTAGTGTCTGCAAGAAAACGACTCTTTTTTGGTTTTTGCTAATGATTTTTTTTAGAATAGAAGAATGATTTTGCAAATCCGGAATACAAATTATCAAAAAGTTTTAATTATATTATATAAATAAATAATATAAATGTTGCTTTTTTGTCGTCATTGCATACCTCTTCCATTCGTTTTCTTCTGGTTACTTTTTTGTTAACCTTAGGCTGCCTGTTTCAACCGTAGCCGTAGCTTTTGGTCTTCTGCTACTTGCTTTGCCTTTAGGGCATTGCCCAATACATGTAAGTTGTAGGCTAAAACACTTAATCCAACGCAGCGTTTGTAACCTTTAATCCCTTTATCCATGCAACGGTTGAGGCCATGGTGTTCTAACATGTTGATATTGCTTTCTACCGCACTGTGTGCGTTGCGTAGTTGCTTGAATATTGGATTGCCCTCCCGTGCTTTATCCTCTTTGTTGTGCCGTCCTTTCTTAGGAAGTACCACTTGCTCTACTGCTGCATTCTGTAGGGTTGCATGGTTGTCTTTACTCCAAAAACCTTTATCAAAACTATGACTGTAAATTTTTTTGCCAGGGAAGTTCTTTTTTATCCGCCTGGATAAATCACTTACCTGCGAAGGATCTCTTTGATTTTCCATCACTTTGTAATCAACAATAAACTGATACTGATCAGTAGTGATGAGTAGCAAGTGACCAAGCTCAACCTTCTTATTTAGTTTGCCTTTGGTGATCCATTCGGTATGCTCTTCGAAAATTGAAAATATCTTTTCTTCGGCAGGGATAGCTTCTCCCTTTAGTAACCGGCGTTCTATCTGATCGGTAAACTTCGCCAGGTAGTTTTTATAGCTCGTTAGCGTTTCGATGATTGCCATTACCAATGCTTCCTTGCCAATAGCAACCGGCGGACAGGTTATTATTTCGGTTACTCTTTTTTCCAGTAAGGTTGCCTGGTGCAGGTATTGCTTAACGTATTTCTTTTTTTGATGCTCATCTTTACCCTTGAATACTTTTTGTGAAGTAGCACGAAACAGGCTTTTAAGCATCTTACGAATATTTTTTATTTTTCGCCAGCCTTTTACAAAAGCGATGTCCTGCAACTTTCCAATCGTATCAAGGCATTTGCGTAAGCTGTCCCACAGCAAATTTAGATCGGTAGGAAAATGAACATTTGTCTCAAGTACATAGCTGTCGGTTTTTAATCTGAAGGCTTCATCTTCTTTTTTTTTAATGAGTTTATGTCCGGCATCTACCACCAGCTGATTAATCTCTTGTAGTAAAGATTCATCCACCAAACTAACGTTGTCTAATATGCTTTGGTAAGCAAATTCTATTTTTTCATCTTCTATAAAAGCTGTAGCATGAACCCCCATTACCCGACGGACCAGTTCATTATAATTGGCGGAAGTTTCAAGTGTATCCCAGTTCGTATTGCAGGCATGGCGAACCACTGCCAATACCAATATATGCCAAAGGTCCATTCCTTTTCTTCCAGTCTTCTTTTTACCACTGCATATCTTTTTTTCCATCAGGGTAAATACTTTTTCATTCAATTCCGGAGTAATGAAAATGTATTGCAGTGCCATTAAAACCGGAGGTAACTCATCACGGCTCTTTAAGGGGAATTTCACATCTGCAATGGCTACAGTTCTAAGGTTCATTTGTTGCTCGAAACGTTGGCGCATAAACGTATTTTTATAGCGAATAATCAGCAAAAATTTTGCCTGTATAAGCTATATTCACAGCCTGTGAATAAATATTCGATTAAAATATTTACGCTATACCCTTTGCCAATAAAGGATTCGCCGTTTTCTTACTAACACTAAATATCCTTTGTTGCCAATGCTAAAACCGGTAGCATTTTCACGTACGTCGTCTGAGAGTCCTATACTTGCTTGTTGGGTCCAGTAGTCTGTAGCAGGGTCATATTCCCAAAAGTCATTAAAATACTCCCCGCCGGCGCCGGTGCCTATATAACCCTTACTGCCAATATTAAACCCTGTAGCCCCCGAACGCGCCTTACCACCAAAATCGGCTTTCCGTGTCCATATGTTTGCAGAAGGGGTAAATTCCCAGAAATCATTTTTCAGCGCATTATTGTCAATTCCTGTTCCAACATAACCTTTATCGGCAATGCCAAATCCGGTTGCTAAGACTCGTGCTGTGCCTCCAAAATCTGCTTTTCGTGTCCAGGTATTTACTGAAGGGTCATATTCCCAAAAATCATGCAGATAGATTTGGTGTGGCATGGTACCAATTCCAATGTACCCCTTACCACCGATACTAAATCCGGTGGCAAAACCGCGGGCTGTGCCAGCAAGATCAGCTTTTCTCGTCCAGGTATTTGCAATAGGGTCAAATTCCCATAGATCATTGTAATAAGTTCCGTCATAACCCGTTCCAATATAACCTTTATTGCCAATGCCGAAGCCGGTGGCACCAAAACGTGGTCCGCCTCCAAAATTTGCCTTTTGTGTCCAGGTATTTGCAGACGGGTCATATTCCCAGAAATCATTTTTGAGGGTTCCGTTATTTTCATTTCCTGTTCCTATATAGCCTTTACTGCTTATGCTGAAGCTTGTCGCGCCGTCCCTGCCCAAAACACCAAGATTCGCCTTTTGTGTCCAGGTATTGACACTATTATTTATTTTTACGGTAGTGATATTGCCATTATAATTTGCAGTTAATAACACATTTCCTCCCGGGCAAATGGTCGTTGGTCCACTGGCAGTTATGGTTGGTTCATGTAATTCAGTAACGGTAACAACAGTAGCAATTGATGTTGCATTGCAACCGGTGCTATTGGTTACTGTAACCGTGTAGCTGCCTCCGGTGGTAACTGTAATAGAAGGAGTACTGGCACCTGTTGACCATAGATAGGCATAGTTATCTGCCGGGTCATATTCCCAGAAGTCATTTTTATAACTGCCACTAATGTCGCCACCCATTCCTATATAGCCTTTATTCCCAATGCTGAAACCTGTTGCAGCCTGTCGTGCTGTGCCTCCCAGGTTCGCTTTTTGTGTCCAGGTATTCGCCGAAGGGTCAAATTCCCAGAAATCACCTTTCCTGCTGTAATTTTGATCATCACCCATTCCAATAAATCCTTTACTACCAATACTGAAGCCACTGGCACCATATCTTGCCGATCCTCCAAAATTTGCCTTTTGTATCCAGGTATTGACTAACGGATCATATTCCCAGAAATCATTTTGATACACATTGTTAATATCAAGCCCGGTTCCGATATACCCTTTACTACCAATACTGAAACCAGTGGCGTTATAGCGTCCATTACCACCAAAATTGGCCCGCTGAATCCAGGTGTCTAAAAATGGGTCATATTCCCAAAAATCATTTTTGAAACCTCCAACATCATCACCCGTTCCAATATATCCTTTATTGCCAATGCTGAAGCCTGTTGCATAGCCCCGTGCAGTGCCACCAAAATTGGCCTTTCGGGTCCATACATTAGTATTAGGGTCATATTCCCAGAAATCATTATTAAATGCCGCGTTTATTCCTGTTCCAATATAACCTTTATTGCCAATGCTAAATCCTGCGGCAGCATACCGCCCAGTGCCACCAAAATTTGCCTTTTGTGTCCAGGTATTTAAAACAGGGTCATATTCCCAAAAATCGTTTTTCCAGGAAAAATTAAGGTCCTGCCCCATTCCAACATACCCTTTACTACCGATGCTGAAGCCTGTGGCAGCCAGGCGTGCAGTACCCACAAAATCAGTTCTTTTTATCCAGTTGCCATTATTCGCAGATAACACTACACTTTCTCCCCGGCAGATATTTGTTGCCCTCCCTGCTATTATCGTTGCAGTACAACTTTGCCCAATTGTATATTGAACCCCGAAAACACAAAGTAATATTAAAACCAATATCGTTTTCATAACCTAAAATTTAATTTTTAGAGAATCCATTTCCTGCTTTGTAACCGTTGGAGGCATGATATTTTTATTGATTTTAGCAATCACCAGTTTGGCACATTTTTCCGCATCTTCCCTCTTAATAAATCCTTTATTACCGGGTAAGCCGGGTATCGAAGGCTGGTGTACGAGTGGCCGGTTATTTTCCAGGATATCGTATCCGAAAGTATTTTGCTCCGCCGGAATTATTATGTAGGCAAGGATCGGTTTTTCAGTAATGGATTTTTTGTTTACCCCTTTCCCGGTTGCTGGTTTTACCTGGGCGGCAGCAACAAAGCAAATGAAGAATGCGAAGAAGATGAGTAATATGGATTTAAATGCGTGGTTTGTAAATGCGCTAAGGAATGCAGGGAATATTTGTTTCATAAAGCAATATTTTAAAGGGTATGCCGATTGACAGATTCCCGGTTATAGTGTTGACCGGTTCAGTCAGTAAAATGCCGGTGTATTTTTTTATTTAGCATATAAAATTAATTTCACAAATTTTCCAGGTAAATGACCACCGTTAGAACTTTTATTGATTGAGGTCATTTGATCCGGAATAAATAATTTGTACGTTCAATCAATACTATATTAGTGCTGAACCTACTTGCCAGGCCTTGCTGAAGCGAACTTACACCAAGTAGTGTATCCAGGTCAATTGGAGGAGGAATGACTAATAAAGCAGAAGTGATAGCTGGCAAGCTTTTCTGATCCTGTTCTTCCCGGACTAAATTGAATAACCGGGAAATTGGCTTTTCAATCACCGCGATCCTCTAAATTTGCATGGTTAAAATAACAGCTGCCAGCCAGGCTAAAAGATCCTTTGTAATTGAAATTTTTTATTGCTGGGATGGCAGCCTATATTTACATATCAACCATTTTTTTGCCGATGGTATGGATATTTAATTGTCATGTAAATTTGATAGTTTTGCGGCGCTGCATGTATGAAAAAACATTTTAAAAAATAAGCATGAAAAAGTACTGCCTTGCCTGCGATCTGAAAGACGACCCTGCACTAATATCGGAATACGAAGATTACCACCGCCAGGTATGGCCCGGAATTTTACAAAGCATTACCAACTCCGGGATTGAGCAAATGGAAATTTACCGGGTTGGTAACCGGTTGTTCATGATCATGCAGGTAAATGAAACCTTCGATTTTGAAAAGAAAGCAGTAGCAGACGCGGCCAACGAAAAAGTGCAGGAATGGGAACAAGTGATGTGGAAGTACCAGCAGGCATTGCCGGTTGCAAAGCCCGGTGAAAAATGGATGGTGATGGATAAAATATTTGAATTGCATGAATAGTAACATGCCACCGCCGCGTTGTTAAAGGCACAATATGGAGATACGGTAGAAGAGCCGATAGCTATCGGCTGCGATCCCGATAAAAGATCGGGAGAGCCTGCCTATGAAGTTAAATCCGATAGCAACCGGATGAAATACTAAAGGTGGGTACATAAAATTAAATAGTATGATCTTTCAATGTCAACATTAAAAAGGAATTGTAGTATATGTTTAGTTTGATAGATAAAACAGCCGTTATTACCGGGTCTGCAAGCGGTATTGGCAAAGCGGTCGCCCTTGTTTTTGCAAAGCAGGGTGCCATGGTTCACCTGCTGGATATGAATGAAGCAGGACTTGCGGATACCCTTACCGAAATTAAGGAAGCAGGTGGTGAAGCTGCATCGCACATGGCGGATGTTACCAACCAGTCTGCGGTTAAATCGCTGTTTGAAAAAATAGGCCGCTTTGATATACTGGTAAACTGTGCCGGGATATCAAATATTGGTAAAGCCGATAACACATCCGAAGAAGATTTTGAGCGGGTGTTTAATGTAAATGTAAAAGGCATTTATAATTGCCTGCATGAAGCCGTTCCAATCATGAAGCAAAACGAAAGCAGCGTCATCCTTAACCTGGCTTCTGTTGCCAGCAGTGTGGGACTGTTTGACCGGTTTGCATACAGCATGAGCAAGGGCGCTGTTTTGGGCATGACCTTGTCTGTTGCAAAGGATTATATCAGTGATGGCATCCGTTGCAATTCCATTTCGCCGGGCAGGGTTCATACACCCTTCGTGGATAATTTTTTAGCAAAAACCTACCCGGGCAAAGAGCAGGAAATGTTCGACAAATTATCAAAGACACAACCCATCGGGCGCATGGCAAAACCGGTAGAAATAGCACACCTGGTTTTATACCTTTGTTCGGATGAAGCCGCCTTTATAACCGGTTGCGATTACCCGATTGACGGAGGGTTTATAAAGTTGAATACGCCTTGATGAAGAGTGATGAATGATGAGTAATGAGTGAGGAAAGATGAGTAATGATGAGTAATGTATAAGCGAACTCTTGTCATTTTTTATGGAATGATTGTTAGATGATTATTTTATGGGCGGTTAATTAAGAGTATTGATTGCCCATTGCCCATTCACCATTCACCATCGACCAATACCCATTCACGATACAAAATTTATAACTCAAAAAACATACTAATGAAACTGATCCGTTATGGAACCCCAGACAATGAAAGGCCAGGTGTCTGTATAGATGGCATTAACTACGATGTGGCTGGATTTATACATGATTATGATGAGGCTTTTTTTGCTTCCGGTGGCCTTGAAAAGTTATCGGCATTCATTATCGAGCACAAATCAACTTTGCGGGTAATTGACGAACATGCCCGGATAGCAGCGCCGGTTGCAAGGCCTTCCAAAATTATTTGTATTGGTTTGAATTATGCAGATCATGCTAAAGAAACCAATGCCACGCCCCCCGCTGAACCGGTCATTTTTATGAAGGCAACTACTGCCATTGCGGGGCCTTATGATGATGTTACCATTCCAAAAGACTCGCTCAAGACAGATTGGGAAGTAGAACTGGCGGTGGTGATCGGAAAAAAGGCGAGCTACGTGGATGAAGTCAATGCCATGGATTATGTGGCCGGTTACTGCCTGCACAATGATATCAGCGAAAGGGAATTTCAATTGGAAAAAGGAGGAACCTGGGACAAAGGGAAAGGATGCGATACGTTTGCGCCATTGGGCCCATGGATGGTAACCAAAGATGAAATAGCCGATGTACACAATTTAAATCTTTGGCTGAAAGTGAATGGTGCAATCATGCAAAATGGCACCACGGCCAATTTGATTTTTAATATTCCTTTCCTGGTGGCTTATACAAGCCGGTTTATGACACTGTTGCCTGGTGATATTATTTCAACCGGTACACCAGCCGGTGTGGGACTTGGATTTAAACCACCCATTTATTTAAAGCCGGGCGATATAATGGAACTGGGTATTGATGGATTGGGAACCAGCCGGCAAAAATGTGTAGCCTATGCCACGGATTGATGCACACCAGCATTTCTGGAAATTTGACCCGGTGAGGGATAGTTGGATCAATGAGGAAATGTCCGTGATACAACGGGATTTTCTGCCAACCGACCTGCAAACCATATTGCAGGAAAACGACATGGATGGCTGCGTGGCGGTACAAAGCGACCAGTCTGAAAAGGAAAATGAATTTCAACTCAGCAATGCGGCAGATTTCGACTTTATAAAAGGAGTGGTAGGTTGGGTGGATCTGCAATCGCAGGCAATTGAAGAACGGCTTTCTCATTATCATAGGTTTAAAAAAATGAAAGGTTTTCGCCATGTGCTTCAGGGCGAAAAAGACCGTGCCCTGATGTTGCAACCTGCCTTTATGAATGGGATCAGCAAATTGCAGCAATTTGGATTTACCTACGATATATTGATTTTCCCCGACCAGATAAAATATGCCGCTGAACTGGTGGCCGCCTTCCCGGATCAAAAATTTGTAATTGATCATATTGCCAAACCAAACATCAAAGATCATTTGGTAGAATCATGGAAAGAGGACATTACAGCCTTAAGCGGTTTTGAAAATCTATATTGTAAAATATCCGGTATGGTGACGGAAGCAACCTGGCAGGGCTGGACAAAGGATGATTTTATTCCTTATATGGATACAGTTGTAGAGACCTTTGGAACTAAAAGAATTATGTTTGGCTCCGACTGGCCGGTTTGCATGGTTGCTGCCTCATACAACGAAGTGCTGGGTATAGCGGAGGATTATTTTGCCCCGTTTTCAGAAGAAGAAAGGAATAAGTTTTTCGGACAGAACGCTGTCCAATTTTATAATCTTTAAAAATTGCTACATGGATCTTGATTTAAAAGAAAAGGTAATCATTGTAAGTGGTGGCGCCAAAGGTATCGGCGAAGGTATCGTAAAAGTATTGGCTGCGGAAGGTGCGGTTGCAGTAATCATCGGCAGAAACGAGGCCAATAATTTATTAACAGTAAACGAGGTGGAAGCTGCCGGTGGTAAAGCATTCCAGGTAGTAGCTGAATTGTCCGCCCCTGCAGAATGCGAATCAGCCATCAAAGCGGTAATTGCAAAATTTGGCCGTATAGACGGACTCGTAAACAACGCCGGTGTGAATGATGGGGTGGGTTTGGAAAGCGGTAACTACGAAAGCTTTATCGCTTCCCTGCACAAAAACCTGGTACACTATTATTTGTTGGCGCACCACGCACTACCCGAATTAATCAAATCGAAGGGTGCCATTGTAAACATTACTTCCAAAACTGCGGATACCGGCCAGGGGCATACCTCCGCATATGCAGCATCCAACGGTGGGCGCAATGCCTTAACAAGGGAATGGGCGGTGGAATTATTAAAGTACGGCATCCGTGTAAATGCGGTGGTAGTGGCAGAATGTTTTACACCACTGTATGAAAAGTGGATTAAAACCTTGCCCAACCCCGAAGAAAAGCTAAAAGAAATATCAGCTAAAATTCCGTTGGAAAATCGCATGACCACCGCAGAAGAAATAGCCAATGCGGTTGCGTTTTTATTATCCTCCAAATCGAGCCATACCACCGGGCAACTCGTGTATGTAGATGGAGGATATGTGCATTTGGACAGGGCGCTGGCGAATGCTTAAGTGGTTGATAGTTGATAGTTGATAGTTGATAGTTGATTGTTGATAGTTGATTGTTGATAGTTGATAGTTCGTTCTGTCATCATTTACCTGTTGTTATCACATTCAACAACAGGTGCATTTGACAAGATTGTCAACTCTTAACCACTAAACGATCAACCATCAACCATCAACCATCACCTTCAACCTTCAAACGATCAACCATCAACCATCAACCATCAACCATCAACCTTCAACCTTCAACCATAATGAAACACCTTTCTAAATTTATCTGCTTCCTGCCATTTATCTTATTGTCTTTTAGTATTCCTGCCAAGAAAATCAAAGTGGTTTTCTTTGGCGATTCCATTACCCAGGCGGGGGTGCAGCCCAATGGCTACATTGTAAAACTGGATAGCATTATAAAGCAGGCTCACCTGCCAGACGAAATAGAATTGGCTGGTGCAGGAATAGGTGGCAACAAAGTGTATGACCTGTATTTAAGAATGGAAGAGGATGTGCTGAAGAAGAACCCGGATGTGGTGGTTATTTACGTTGGCATCAATGATGTATGGCACAAGGCCAGTTCGGGTACGGGAACAGATGCGGATAAATTTGAAAAATTTTACCGGGCCATCATAAAAAAACTGCAGGATAAAAATATCAAAGTGATTGTATGTACGCCATCCGTAATTGGCGAACGCAATGATAATTCCAACCAGCAGGATGGCGACCTGAATAACTACAGCAATATCATTCGTAAAATCGCTAAAGACCTTTCATTACCTGTATGCGATCTGCGCAATGCTTTTGCAGAATATGAAAAGCTGAATAATCCCGCTAATTTGGAACGGGGAATTTTAACCTCTGACAGGGTTCATTTAAATGAAAAGGGTAATTTATTTGTTGCCGGTGAAATGTGGAAGACCATACAGGCGGTTGTTAAATAAAAGGGGGCCGTTTTTTCCTGGTAAGTGGACTGTTAACAACGAAAATATTTTTGTCATATTAATTAAACGATTGCACATGGAGCGATTAAAATTCATTCAATACACCGCCGCTGCAGGTGCTGCACTGATGCTGCATCCTTTTGAAAACCTGGCACTGGCCGCTGATAAGAAAATTAAACTGGTATTGGTGGGTACCGGTCACCGTGGCTCTGGCTTTTGGGGAAAAGATCTGCTCAAAAATTTTAATCAACAGGTTGAGTTTGTCGGGCTCTGCGATATCAATCCCGGCAGGTTGGCCTATGTACAAAAAACCTTTGGCGCTGCGGTGCCTTCCTTTACCGATTTTGAATTAATGGTTAAAACCACCAAACCGGATTATGTGATTGTAACAACGGTGGATGCCACCCATGACCAGTTTATCATCAAAGCGCTCGACATGGGGGTTAATGTGATTACAGAAAAGCCTATGACTACTGATGAAGTGAAGTGTAAAAATATCCTGGCCGCCGAAAAACGGTCGGGTAAAAATGTAATCGTTGCTTTCAACTACCGCCACAGTGTTCACAACATGCAGGTAAAAGAAATATTAAGCAAAAACAGGATTGGCAAAATTACTTCGGTGGATTTTAACTGGTACCTCAATGTGCATCATGGTGCAGATTATTTTCGCCGCTGGCATGGGTTTAAAAAATATAGCAATTCTTTGTTTGTACATAAATCAACACATCATTTCGACCTCGTAAACTGGTGGCTTAATTCAGAGCCGGTAGAAGTAAGCGCATATGGCTCACTGGATCATTATGGGAAAAACGGTACGGTTCGTGGCACCGTTTGCAGGGGTTGCAAACACAAGGATTCCTGTAAGTTTTTTTGGGACATTACCAAAGATGACCGGTTGAACAACCTGTATGTAAAAAATGAGGAGCATGACGGGTATGTCCGGGATGGTTGTGTATTTCGCGATGATATCGACGTTTATGATAAGATGTCGGCACAGATTATTTATGCCAATGGCGTTACGGTCAACTATTCTTTAACCACCTACTCACCTTATGAGGGATGGCAGATCGCTTTTAATGGCATGGACGGACGGCTCGAAACCTGGGAAGATATTCCATACCTGCAAAAAATGCCGGATGATCAGTCGAAGCACCATGCCATCGAAATGTCGCAGGCCGACGATGCCATACCCGGTGATGTACGGGAAGTAATGGTGATGGATAATTTTGCAAAAAACTACGAAATATTTACCACCCCCAAAATTAAGGGCGGCCATGGTGGCGGAGATATCCGTTTACAGAAAAGAATTTTCGTAGATAAAAATGATAATCCCCATCATGTAATGGCAGGCACACGGGAAGGAGCGATGTCAATTTTAATCGGTATTGCGGCACGTAAGAGTATCGAATTAAAAAGACCCGTTAAGATAGCAGAACTAACCGACCTCGTGCCGATGGCAAACAGGTTTTAAAAAGAAATTCCGATCCCGGGGCTTTTGAAAGTTGCCTTAATTTGCATGGTTTTCCTGGTTGGGTATTAACCCGGGAAGCCATGCAAAATAAGGCCTTGCATCATAGTAAATTAAGGGAAGGCAAATTAGTCAGGGGTGGTATTTAACAGATGCCGGATCATTGAAAACCGGTAGGTAAACACCAAAGCCGCTTTTTTATTTTCACGCCATCGTTATCGGGAACGTTTGCGTAAATAAAGCACTGTAATTAACGTTCATACTTAAAATATAGTGGTAAAATTGATATTGTAAACGATTGAATTTGCAATGAAAATGCCCGGGGCTTCTACCACACCATCCATCTTCAAAGCCAATCAATAAGGTTACAAAAATTTCAACTGACATCATTTCGAAAACAGCGTGCCCCTTGTGGTGAACAGGTAATGTAGTTAAGATCCAAACCCGATAACTATCGGGTGGTATGTGGTACAAGTGAGTCCCGAAAATCGGAATTAACATAACACAACTATGTTGAGCAAAGTTATAAAGCCGGCTAAAAAATTGTACCTGCGAAATCCTGAAGTATTCCAGGAATGTCATAAAAAGCAAATGTTAATGCAAAAAACTATTTAAATCATTAAATAAATTGCTTCAATTTGAATTTAATTAATTTCAAAAAAAAAGAGCCCTCTGCCTCCGTTAATAAAGTTATTGCGAAAAAAGCGAGATGTTCGAAGAACTCCCCGGAACAAGGTCCCGATCTTTTATCGGGAGGGGACGGGGGTGCAATGAACTATTCGAAGACCTCTCCGCCGCGGCGGATTGGGGGTATCCTCTTGCTTTTCGCATTTTCCGCTTTTGCCTTTTTATTGCCACCCAAAAAGCCAACCATCTTTTTAATTGGTGACAGCACCTGCGCCAATAAACCGTTGGATAATAATCCCGAACGTGGCTGGGGGCAATTGTTTCCCCGTTATTTTACAGATGAGATCAGTGTACAAAACCATGCAGTCAACGGCAGAAGTACTAAAAGCTTTATTACGGAGCACCGCTGGGATACTGTTATGAGCCGGTTAAAGGAAGGCGATTTTGTAATGATACAATTTGGCCACAATGATCAGAAAACGGAGGATAGCACCCGGTCTGCACCGGCCCATGGATTGTATAAGGAAAACTTAATCCGTTTTGTAAAAGATGTACGCAGCAAAGGAGCCAACCCGGTATTAATTACACCGGTTATGCGGAGGAAGTTTGATGCAGCGGGTAAGTTTGTTGACCAGCATGGTGATTATCCCGGCGTAGTAAAGGAAGTAGCGGCCTTGTTAAATGTTCCGGTGATCGACCTTCATAAAAGCAGCGAGGCACTGATTGTTACAGAAGGCGTGGAGAATTCAAAGCGCCTGTTTCTGCATATTCCTGCCGGTCATTTTAAAGACTTAAAAGATAAGGAGGATAATACCCACTTTAGCGAATACGGCGCTGCATCAATGGCTTCATTGGTTTGCCAGGGTATAGCGGATCAAAAGTTGTCGCTGGCAGCTTACCTGAAGCTATCCGGTTTTAAAAATAAGTTCGCTTTTGAATTGCCCAAAATTTATACACCGCATTTTAAAAAAGATACGGTTAGTATTTTGAATTACGGTGCGGTCGCTGACGGTTATACGCTTAACTCCAAAGCCATCAATAATGCCATTGAGGTTTGCGCCAAACAGGGTGGAGGCACAGTGGTTATTCCGGCAGGGGCTTTTGTAACGGGGCCAATCATCATGAAAAGCAATATCAACCTGCACCTGCAAAAGGGTGCACTGGTTATTTTTAGTTCCGACTTTAACCAATATCCTTTAGTGACTTCTTCTTTTGAAGGAGTAGACGCTGCCAGGTGCCAGTCGCCGGTTGTTGCAGAAGATTTAGAAAATATTGCAATTACCGGCGAAGGCATTATGAATGGGAATGGGTTTTACTGGAGGCCCCTAAAAAAGGAGAAAGTAACGGAGAGCCAATGGAAGGACCATATCAGGAATTATGGAGGCGTAGTGTCAGCAGATAAAGGAATGTGGTATAATTCGCCAAAGGCATTAAAGGGTGCACTTACCAGTAATATAGGCAAACTGGAAGGAGGGAAAACTTTAAAGGATTTTGAAGATATAAAGGACTTTCTTCGTCCCAATATGATCCGGGTGTATAATTGCAAAAATATTTTGATAGAAGGAGTAACTTTCGAAAACTCACCTGCATGGACAACGCATGTAATGACGAGCGAACACATCACCATCAAAAACTTAACGGTAAAAAATCCATGGTATGGCACCAATACAGATGCACTGGATTTGGAAAGCTGTAAAAATGCATTGGTAGAAGATTGTCATTTTGATACCGGCGATGATGGCATCACTATTAAAAGCGGCAGGGATGCGGAAGGTCGCAAAAGAGGCCTTGCCACAAAGGATGTGATCATCAATAATTGCGTGGTATATCATTCGCATGGCGGCTTTGTGGTTGGAAGCGAAATGAGCGGTGGCGTAAATAATATGTTTGTAAGCAATTGCACTTTTATCGGCAGCGATATTGGCCTTCGGTTTAAAACTGCCAGGGGCCGCGGTGGAATGGTGGAGAATATTTATGTAAACAATATCAATATGATGGCCATACCCGCCGAGGCTATTTTGTTTGATATGTATTATATGGCCAAAGACCCTGTGGTATTAGTGGGGGAAAAAAGGGAACCACCGAAAGTTGAAACCAAACCGGTAGATGAAAGTACACCGCAGTTTCAGCATTTTTATTTTACCAACATCACCTGCAACGGAGCAACAAAAGGAATATTTGTAAGAGGCCTTCCTGAAATGCATGTAAAGGATATCCTGATCGAAAATGCCGTTCTGCAGGCAGATGAAGGCATCGATATCCAGGAAGCGAGTGACATTACTTTGAACAACATTACCATGCGGAGCAAAAATACAAAACCCGTAGCGTACGTGTTAAATAGCGATAACATTATCATCAACAACTTAAAATATACAAACGGGGCAGAGGTATTGTTACAGGTGCAGGGCGACAGGTCAAAGAACATAAAACTGGTTAATACAAATACAAAACAGGCGAAGCAACAACTGGTGACAAATTTTGGGGCAACGGAAGCCGCAGTAAACTGGGGCCCCCTCTAACTCTCCGCCGCGGCGGAGGAGGACCAAAATGCAGATAATTCAATTATTTCTATAGTGTGATAATGGTAAAATGGTGGATGTATGTTGATTAAAGATATAATGCCGATGTGGAAGACACAATGTTTGAACAAGTACTAAAGCACCGCTCCCTCCCTTTTGGGGAGGGAGGAGGAGGGTGAGGTCTAAAGTAGTTGTAAATAAAAATTATTCTAAAAAAAATATAAAAGAAATGAAAAAATTATTCCTGGTGATGATTGTATTGTTTGCCATAACTCAATCCAATACCGCCCAACAAAAGCCATACTCACAGCAAATGACACAAACCGCTATGAACATGTGGCCCGATTCTTTTTCAATGGGAGGAAGGCCTGCCCGCTGGAGTTACGACCAGGGAGTGATTTTAAAAGGTGTGGAAGGAGTTTGGAAATTATATAATGACACGAAATACTTCAACTATATCCAGCACAGCATGGATCATTATGTGCGGGAAGATGGCACCATCAAAGATTATAAAAGAGATGAATACAACATTGATCACCTCAACAATGGTAAGGTGGTGATGTTCCTGTACAATCATACCTGGAAACCAAAATATAAAAAGGCCATTGACCTGATGCGTAGCCAGTTGAATGATCACCCAAGAACAAAAGAAGGCAGTTTCTGGCACAAGCAGATTTACCCCTGGCAGGTTTGGTTGGATGGCCTCTACATGGGCCAGCCTTTTTATGCGGAGTACGCAAAACTAAACCACGAGGATACCGCTTTTAATGACATAGCCCGGCAATTTATTTTGATTGAGCGTCACACAAGAGATCCTAAAACCGGCCTGTTATACCATGGCTGGGATGAAAGCAGGGAACAGCAATGGGCCAACAAACAAACTGGTAACTCTCCGCATTTTTGGGCAAGGGCCCTTGGCTGGTACGGGGTGGCGCTGGTGGATGCATTGGATTATTTTCCGGCCGGCCATCCGGGCAAAGATTCCCTTAGTGGAATTGTAAATCGTTTTGTTAAGGCAGTTACAAAAGTACAGGATGCAAAGTCGGGTGTATGGTATGATATTGTTGACCTTCCCAACAGGGCAAAAAATTATAAAGAATCCTCTGCATCGGCTATGTTGGTGTACACGATAGCAAAGGCGGTTCGCAATGGCTATGTTCCCGAAACTTACGGGCAAAATGCAAAAAAGGGATATGCCGGTATTATCAAAGAATTTATTGAAGTGGATGCCAATGGGCAAACCAACCTTAAGGGTACTGTAACGGTATCCGGACTTGGAGGCAAGCCTTACCGCGATGGCAGTTTTGATTATTATATGAAGGAGAAAGTAATCACCAACGATCCCAAGGGGATGGGTGCTTTTATCATGTGTGCGGTGGAAATGGAAATGGCAGCCCTGCCCAAACCAGGCAAAGGCAAACAGGTATTGCTGGATGCGTACTTCAACAACGAATGGAGGAAAGAGTTGTACGGATTCAATGCACGTCGGCACTATACCTGGGATGATACAGAACATGGAGGAATTAGTTTGCTGGGCGATATCTGGAGAAGTTACGGTGCTACACTGGCTACTTTGGAAAAAGCCCCTTCGGCTTCAAATTTAAAAGGCAGTGCGGTATATATGATCATTGATCCGGACGGGCCAAAAGATAACAAAGCACCCAATTATGTAAGCGATGCCGATGCCACCACCATTGCCAACTGGGTAAAAGCAGGGGGTGTATTGCTGTTGATGGGAAATGATTCGGCTAATTGCGATCTGCCACATTTTAATAAGCTGGCCAACAAATTCGGGATTAATTTTTCAAATAAGAGCATCAATATGGTGCAGGGAAATGAGTTTGAAACGGGAGCCGTATTTAACAACCGGCCCAATCCTGTTTTTATCAAAACAAAGAAAATGTATTTAAAAGAAGTGAGCCCGCTGGAAGTAAAAGCACCGGCAACTGCATTACTAAAAAAGGATGGAGATATTATTTTTTCGACCGCTAAATATGGCAAGGGAACCGTGTTTGCAGTAGGCGATCCATGGTTGTATAATGAGTATACGGATGGACGAAAAATACCTGCAGAATTCCAGAATTTTTCTGCGGCAAACGAATTGGTACAGTGGTTACTAAAACAGGCAGGCCCCAAAGCTTCCAAATAAAAAAAATCGAAAATAGCAGGGATGTGATTTTTTTGACAATAAAAACTTTACGATTAATAGGACCCAGTCTATGCAGTAGGAAATTCGAAGACCTCCCCTTTAGGGGTCGGGGGCGAAATGGAGTCTGAAAATTTTCTCCGCTCCATCATAATCAAAACAAAAAAATATTAAATCATTAAACTATAAAAACAACATTCGCTCATGTTACTCACAAAATTCAATCTCAAAAATATACCTGCCGGTACCGTCTCCATTCCGGATGAAACCCTTTTTGCTTTACCTGAAAAAGTGTTGCAGTTTGGTACCGGGGTGTTGCTGCGTGGACTGCCTGATTATTTCATAGATAAGGCAAACCGCCAGGGTATATTCAACGGGAGAATTGTGGTGGTAAAATCTACCGATGGAGGTGATGGTGCGGCCTTTGACAAACAGGACGGGCTGTATACCTTATGTATGCGTGGATTGATCAACGGACTACCGGTGGAAGAAAATGTAATCTCGGCTTCTATCAGCAGGGTTTTATCAGCGGCAAAGGACTGGGATACTATTTTAACATGCGCCCATAATCCAGATCTCACTATCATCATTTCCAATACAACTGAAGTGGGCATTGAACTGGTGAATGACGATATCCGTAAACACCCGCCGGTTTCTTATCCCGGTAAATTACTGGCATTTTTGTACGAGCGGTATAAGGCCTTTGATGGCAGTGCCCAATCAGGGATGGTAATTGTTCCCACAGAATTAATTTCTGATAATGGTAAAAAACTGGAAGCAATTGTACTGGAGCAGGCGCACCTCAATGGACTGGAAGATAATTTTATAGCCTGGCTGGAACAGAATAACCATTTCTGCAATTCATTGGTAGATAGAATTGTTCCCGGCAAACCCGAAGCAACCATCAAAGCTGCACAGGAAGCTCAACTCGGATACCAGGATGACCTGATCACTATGAGTGAAGTGTACAGCCTTTGGGCCATCGAAGGAAATGAGCAGGTAAAGAACGTATTGTCTTTCGCCGCTGCAGATCCGGGTATTGTAATTACAGATGATATCACTTTGTTTAAAGAACTTAAATTGAGGTTGCTCAATGGTACACATACGCTTAGTTGCGGGGTGGCTTTTTTATCCGGTTTCACCACCGTTAAACAGGCAATGGGCGATGCAGTGCTGTCTAATTTTATAAAGGAATTGATGCTCGAAGAAATAGCAGTGGCCATCCCTTATCCTATCTCTGAAAAAGAAGCGAAAGAATTTGCTTTAAAGGTGCTGGACCGGTACAGCAATCCCAGCATTGAACACCAGTGGATCAGCATTACGCTAAACTATACTTCCAAATTAAAGATGCGGGTGGTGCAGGTGTTACAACGCTATTACGAATTGAACAAGATGGTTCCTGAAAGGCTGGCTATTGGTTTTGCGGCCTGGCTTTTATTTATGAAAGCTGTAAAAAAGGAGGGGAATGTATATTTTGGAGAGTTCAACGGAGTGGCTTATCCTATCAAAGACGAAATGGCCGGTTACTTCTTTAACCACTGGCAAAATTTAACACCTGAAGATTTAGTGAAAACTGTATTAAGTGACGCATCTTTGTGGGACGCCGACCTTACCCTCATACCCGGCTTTGCAGAAAAAGTAACGGCAAAATTGAATGTAATGATGGAGCAGGGGATGATGGTGGTTATTAAGTAAAGAAAATGAAAAAATCAGGTTGAATAATTACCTGGTGAGTCACCCCCAAA
>JANPIJ010000171.1:0-2481 GCA_031424955.1 Ferruginibacter sp.
TCAATTTACAATGAAAGAAAAGTTTCATATTATGTTTTGGCTGGTAGGTTTGATAATTGTAATGAACATATTTTCGGCCTGCAAAAATTCTAACCTGCCAGTCTATAAAGATGCAACAGCAACAGTTGAAAATCGTGTAAATGACCTGCTTAAAAGAATGACGCTGGAAGAAAAAGTTGCACAAACTCATTGCGTAGCCGCTGAGTTATTTGTAAAAAATAATGAGGTTGATACCATTAAACTAGATAGTATTATTGAACATGGAATTGGTGAAATTAGAGACTACTTTGTTACTGATGAAAGAAATTCTGTACGTATAAATAACTTTATTCAAAAAAGACTGTCCCAAAAAACACGGTTAGGCATTCCTGCAATTGTACATGGCGAAGGATTACACGGATATGTAAATGATAATGCCACAAGTTTTCCTCAGGCAATTGCCCTTGCAAGCACATGGAACCCCAATCTTATTAAACAGGTTTGTAGGATTACTGCCAATGAAGCAAGATCAAGAGGCGTGCAACAATTACTTTCACCTGTATTAGATATTGCCCGTGATCCAAGATGGGGGCGGTTTTCCGAAACATTTGGCGAAGACCCCTACCTGACAGGTGAAATTGCCGTGCAGATTATCAAGGGATTTCAAGGCGAAACAGCCAGTATTGGCGATTCAAACCATTTGATAGCAACTATTAAACATTTTCCTGGTAGCGGAACTACAACCGGAGGATTGAATGTAGCTCCAATGGTAACTACAGAAAGAGAATTCAGGGAAATATTCCTGTACCCTTTTAAACAAGCAGTTACACGAGGTGGTGCTTTGGGTGTAATGCCGTTTTATGGTGAATATGATGGTATTCCAACGCATACCAACACTTGGCTACTCCGCAATATTTTAAGGAAAGAGTGGGGTTTTAAAGGTATCGTTGTTTCAGACTACTTTGCCCTTGAGCTGCTAACAAAAGGTTGGATTTGGGAATTTAACAAACATCAAATGGCAAATGACTCTGTTGAAGCTGCTCAAATGGCTTTAATGGCGGGGGTGAATGTAGAAGCAATTAATACAAAATATTATTCCGCTTTAGCCGGCCTTGTTAAATCAGGAAAAATTCCTGAATCGGTTCTTGATGAAATTGTAAAAGAAATACTTACGCTCAAATTTAAATTAGGGTTGTTCGATAAGCCTTATACTGATGCCGAAAAAGCAGTTGAAATATCCAACGATGCAGCAAGTAAAAAAGTAGCACTGGAAGCTGCGAGGCAAGCCGTTATCATGTTGAAAAATAACGATCAATTGTTGCCAATAAATCCTGTTAAAATTAAAACCATTGCCGTTATCGGGCCAAATGCTAAGGATACAATTCTTGGTGATTACAGCACAAAGAAACCAAAGTATTTTGTGTCGGTTTATGATGGAATTAAGCAACGTGCCGGTTCAAATTATACTGTACTTTATAGCGAAGGATGCAAAATTACCCCTCCATTGCCTGAATATGCGGACCAATTAAAAAAAGACAGGCAGCATATAGACGAGGCAGTTAAAATTGCCGAAAAATCGGATATTGTAATCCTGGCAATGGGAGGCAATATTGAAACAGACCGGGAAGGAAGAGACCGAAGCGACCTGCAAATGCTTGGATTACAAAATGAATTGATTATGGAAATCTGCAAAACCGGCAAACCTGTAGTGTTGTGTTTGTTTGGCGGAAAACTATACGCAATTCCGGAAATATACAAAAAGGTAAATGCTACTTTCTTATGTTGGAACCTTGGCCAGGAAACCGGGAATGCCCTTGCAGGCATATTGTTTGGTGATGATAACCCTGGTGGAAAGCTTACGGTAAGTGTACCGGTTTCTACCGGGCACATTCCATGTTATTACAATAAAAAACCCTCCGCTTACAATAGAACTTATTATTATGAAAATTATCCGGGTGGTAGTATTTATCCATTTGGTTTCGGGTTAAGTTATACATCGTTTAAAATTAGTAATATACAATTGGAGAAAGTTTCAATCAATAAATCCGAAACCATCAAAGTAACTGCTGAAGTAAGCAATACCGGCGAAATGGATGGCTCCGAAGTAGTTCAAATGTATATTCGGGATATTGTTAGTTCTGTTACCCGTCCTATGAAATCGCTGAAGGACTTTCAGAAAGTCTTTCTTCGGAAAGGTGAAATGAAGAAAGTTGAATTTACAATTACACCAGAGAAACTTTCATTTTACGATAGGGATATGAACTTTATTGTAGAGCCCGGAGATTTTGAAATAATGATTGGGAACTCATCTCTGGATAAAGATTTACAGACGAAGACACTGACTGTTTTTAAATAAATGATTAGCAGATGTTAATTCTAAAATAGGTTTTAGTAGTGAAAACTTATATCAACTTAGCTTAAAAATTGCTGAGGAGTAAAGGCTATTGTATTGTAGCACAAGTCAACTAAAAAATGGGTTTAATTTCAGTGCATGCATTTGCC